>JAZNSU010000073.1:0-25699 GCA_045591385.1 Eubacteriales bacterium | reverse complement strand
CATATGGCATCCAATATTATTATGCCTAAACAAGGTCTCCAGATGACCGAAGGTACCATTATCAAATGGCTGAAAAAAGAAGGCGAGACCATCAACGAGGGCGAGCCTCTCTTTGAGATGGAAACCGATAAACTGACCATTACCATTGATTCTACCGCTACCGGCACTCTCCTTAAAATTGTTCATGGCGAAGGCGATCTGGTTCCCATTACTGAGACCATCGCTATTGTCGGCGAAGCCGGCGAGGCAGTAGAAGTTCCTACATCGGTTCCGGCTGCGGAAGCGGTTGTCGAAACGGCCGCTCCTGCGCTGGATCTGAGTAGTGTTAACGCTTCGGCTATCATTATGCCCAAGCAGGGACTGCAGATGACCGAAGGTACCATTATCAAATGGCTGAAAAAAGAAGGCGAAGCCGTCAAAGAGGGAGAGCCTCTTTTTGAGATGGAAACCGATAAGTTGACCATCACCATTGACTCTACTGCTACCGGCACTCTCCTTAAAATTGTTCGTGGGGAAGGCGAGGTCGTTCCCATTACCGAAACGATCGCCATCGTCGGTGAAGCCGGTACTGATGTTTCTGCCTTTGTGGTGGCTCCCGCCGCTGCCTCGGCTCCGGCTGAAACGATATCCGTGACGGCACCGACAGTTGCTCCTGTTGCGGCTCCGGCAGTAACTCGTGCTCCCGGCGAAAGAGTATTCTCTACTCCTCGTGCGCGCATGAGAGCACAGGAAAAGGATATTGATATTCAAAAAGTGGCCGGTTCCGGTCCGGACGGTTTGGTAATTGAAAAGGATGTTCTTAACACTAATGTATCGACTGTTAAGGCTACTCCTGTGGCTAAGGTGGTTGCCGAGCAGAATGGTGTGGATCTGGCTGATGTTAAGGGTACCGGTGCTAACGGCAAGATCATGAAGTCCGATGTGATGGATATCCTGTCTAAGTCTGCCTTTGTACCTACTGAGGTATCGGCTCATGAAGAAACGGTCATTCCGATGACGGGTATGCGCCGTGCTATCGCCAACAATATGATGAACAGCTTGACCTCTATGGCTCAGGCGAATCATCGCATGAAGGTAGATATGAGCGAATCGGTTCGCTTCCGTGCTAAACTGAAGGCGGCCGACATCAAGGTTTCTTATACCGATATCCTGATCAAAGCTGTTTCTCATGCCTTGATGAAGTTCCCCATGCTCAATTCGACGGTTCGTGGTAATGATATCATTACTAGAAACTATGTCAACATGGGCGTTGCCGTAGCCATTGATGGCGGGCTGATCGTGCCTAATATCAAGGATGCACAGGCAAAATCGGTTGTTGAGATCCATGCTCAGGTTGCTGATCTGGCAGGAAAGGCTAAGGAAGGCAAATTGACTCGTGAGGAGTATACCGACGGCACTTTCACGATTACCAACCTCGGTATGTATGATGTTGACGAATTTACTGCCGTTATCAATCCTCCTGAAGCGGCAATTCTGGCTGTTGGTAAGATTACCGATACGCCTGTAGTGGAGAACGGTGAGATTGTTGTTCGTCCGATCATGACCTTGTCTTTGACCTATGATCACAGAATTATTGACGGTGCTCCTGCCGCTCAGTTCTTGCAGTATGTCAAGACATTACTTCAGAATCCTTATCTGATGATGTAATTTTGTCAGGGCGTGTAGCAACCGTTACACGCCCTGCCTCACAAACTCAAACAATAGGAGTAGAAAAAATGGCATATCAATATGAAGTTGCCGTTCTGGGCGGCGGCCCCGGCGGCTATGTAGCGGCCATTGCCAGTGCTCAGTTGGGCATGAAAACGGTTCTTATCGAAAAAGATTCTCTCGGTGGTACTTGCTTAAATCGTGGTTGTATCCCGACCAAGGCATTGCTTCACTCTGCCGAACTGTATCGTGAAGCCAAGGAAGCGGCTGAATATGGCGTATTCGCTGAAAATGTAACCTTTGATTATGCTAAGGTTGCGGCGAAAAAGGACGCTGTCGTATCTCGCCTAGTTCGTGGTATCGAAGGCTTGGTTCGTGGTAATAAGGTAACGCTGGTTCGCGGCGAAGGTAAATTTACCGATGCTCATACCATTGTGGTTTCCGGTCAAGAGAATATAACGGTTACTTTTGACAAAGCAATTATTGCTACCGGTTCGTATCCGTCCCGTATTCCTATTCCCGGTACCGATCTGCCCGGCGTTATGGATAGTGACGGGTTCTTAGCCATGACCGAACTGCCTAAGTCGGCCGTTATGATCGGCGGCGGTGTTATCGGTCTGGAATTTGCGTCGGTACTGAAAGATTTCGGAAGCGATGTTTCGGTTGTGGAAATGATGCCTGAAATTTTGCCCGGTACCGATAAGGAAATTGCCGCAGGAATGCGTAAGATCTTGGAGAAGAAGGGAATTCGTTTCTATCTGAATGCCAAGGTTTCCAAGATTGAAGCAGGTCTTACGGTTCACTTTGAGCAGAACGGCCAGCAGTTAACCGAAAAGGGCGAAATTGCCGTTCTTTCCACCGGTCGCCGTCCGTTGTCGCAGAATGTCGGATTTGAGGCTCTCGGACTTAAGATGGAACGTGGCTTTGTCACGGTAGATGATTATTGCTGCACCAATGTTCCGAACATCTATGCCATCGGCGATGTCAATGGTAAGAAGATGTTGGCTCATGCGGCCAGCGAGCAGGGTATGGTTGCGGCCAGAAACTGTAAGGAAGGCAATCACCATAAGGCTGACTTTACCTTAATTCCGGCCTGTGTGTATACGACTCCCGAGATTGCTTGCATCGGTATGGATGAAGATGCCGCTAAAAAGGCCGGATATGCGGTTAAGGTGGGTAAATTTGCATCCACCGGTAACGGCAAATCCTTGATTGTCGGCGAGCAGGAAGGCTTTGTCAAGATCGTTTCGGATGAAAAAACAGGCGAAATCCTTGGTATGCAACTGTTCTGCGACCGTGCTACCGATATGATCGGTGAGGGTTTAGCCGCTATTAAACTCGAAAGCACTGTTCATGAAATTGCTGAGGCCGTTCATCCTCACCCGACTGTTAACGAAATGATTATGGAAGCGGCTCACACTATTCTGGGTGAGTGTGCCCACAGCATCAAGAGATAAAGGTGACGGCATGAAATTTGAATTGAATTACAGTAAGGCGCAGGTCTCTTTCGAGATTCCCGATCAAAATTATTCATGCACTATCAAGGCCAATCCCGTCAATGCACAGGAAGCGGGCAGGGAGGAAGTTCGTCGTTCTCTGGCAGAACCGATCGGTGCTCCTTGTCTGCGTGAAGTGGTGAAACCCGGCGAGAAGATTGTTATCATCACCAGTGATATCACTCGACCCGTGCCGAGTTACGATGTAATTCCTCCGATTCTTGAGGAATTACAGGAAGCAAATGTAAAGTTTGAGGACGTTACAGTTGTGTTTGCCCTCGGTTCTCATCGTGCTCATACCGAAGAAGAGATGATTCGGTTGGTTGGCAAGGAAGTTTACGATAAAGTGAACTGTATAGATGCTAATGCAAAAAATTGTGTGCATTTAGGTACAACCAAAGTCGGCACGCCGGTTGATGTATTTGATGTTGTGGCTAATGCGGATCGCCGAATCTGCGTTGGAAATATTGAATACCATTATTTTGCCGGTTATTCGGGTGGCGCCAAAGCCATTATGCCGGGTGTTTCTACCTGCGATGCGATTCAGGTCAATCATTCGATGATGGTCCGTGAAGAGGCGGCCACCGGTCGCATTGAGGGTAATCCGGTTCGTGAAGATATTGATAGTGTTGCTGAGTTTTGTCCGATTGACTATATTGTCAATGTGGTCCTTAGTGAACATAAGAAAATTCTCAAGTCTTTTGCCGGTCACTATATCGAGGCGCACCGTGCCGGATGCCGGTTCTTGGATACCCTTTACAAAGTGAATATCAAGGAACGCGCAGAAATTGTTGTGGCATCTTCGGGCGGTTATCCCAAAGATCTGAACCTGTATCAGGCGCAAAAGGGTCTGGATAACGCTAAATTTGCTGTAAAAGACGGCGGTGTGATCATTTTGGTAGCATCCTGCAAGGAAGGCTTAGAAAATAAGAGCTTTGAACGCTGGATGACAACCATGACCCCCGATGAAATGGTTGTAGAGATCAAAAAGAACTTTGAACTCGGTGGACACAAAGCGGCTGCAATTGCATTAGTAAAGCAAAAGGTGGATATTTATTTGGTTAGTGACTTGGATCCGGACTTTGTCCGTTCCATTCACCTGACTCCCTTTGCTTCGGTGCAAGAAGCGGTAGATGCGGCATTTGAGAAATGTGGCAAAGAGGCTAAGGTTACCGTTATGCCCTATGCTGGTTCCACGCTTCCACAGTGTGAATAAATAAAAACAGTAGGTACAAAAGTGCCTACTGTTTTTTATGTCTTGCAACAACAGTAAAAATGTTATATGATATAGGTAATATTATTGGAGTTGTGTGCATGAGTATACTTGATGTTAAAAATCTCACCCATACTTTTGGAGATAAAAAATTGTTTAACGATACCGGTGTTTCTCTTTTTCAGGGAGATAAGATGGGATTAACCGGATTAAATGGTGCCGGTAAAACCACATTTATTCAAATGCTGATTGGGGATCTGATACCGGACAAGGGAAGTATTCGCTGGAATCCTAAATGCAAGGTCAGTTATTTGGATCAGCAGGTTGGTGTTAAAGAAAAGAAAACGGTATATCAATTTTTAGAGGGTGCTTTTGCGGATCTCATTGAAACAGAACGCCGTCTTCAGGAAGTAAATGCTAAAATTGCACAAACAACCGATGATAATGAATTGTATAAACTGTATATGCGAGCCGGTGCGATGCAAGAAGATCTGGAAAGTCGTAATTTTTACGGCATAAAAAGCCAGATTGATAAGATTGCTCACGGCTTAAGTATACAAGCTTTTGGTATGAATACGCCTTTGAGTAATCTCAGCGGAGGGCAGCGGATACGGGTGTTATTGGCGAAAATGCTTCTGGAGAACCCTGATGTATTGATTTTGGACGAACCCACTAACTTTTTGGATAAGGAAAATATCGACTGGCTGATTAAGTATCTGACAGGATTTAAGGGCGCTTTTATTTTGGTCAGCCATGATTTTGATTTTTTAGATCGGGTTGTCAATTGTATCTGTGATATCGAATTTGGCAAAATGACTCGATTTAACGGCGATTATAAAAGTTTTGTTGCCCAAAAAGAGGGAAAGCATCAGGAGTACATCAAACAATATAATGCCCAACAAAAAGAAGTGGCGGCATTAGAGGACTATATCAATCGCAATATTGTTCGGGCATCTACATCGGCGATGGCCAAGAGCCGGCGCAAGAAGCTGGAAAAGATGGAACTCATGGAAAAGCCGAATGAAGTACCGCCGCCAACCTTTCAATTTTCTTATTCGGTTCCGGTTGGCAAAACGGTCTTGTGGGTGAATGATCTTGAGGTGGGCTACGATCAACCGTTATTACCAAAAATCAATTTTATCCTGCGTTTAGGTGAAAAAATAGCCGTTACCGGTTTCAATGGCATAGGGAAAACGACCTTTTTGAAGTCAATTTGTGGCTATTTAGCGCCGATTTCGGGTAGTTTTAAGTATGCAGATCGACTAAAAATTGGCTATTATGAGCAAGAAAATGTATGGGAAGATGCCTCTTTATCACCATTTCAAGAGATAAAAAACTGTTTTCCGCGCCTAAATGATAAAGAAGTACGGTCCGCATTGGCTCGATGTGGGCTGAAAAATTCACTCATGACTCAAAAACTATCCACATTATCCGGCGGGGAACAGGCTAAAGTTAAGATTTGTAAATTAACATTAGATTCGTTTGGGTTGTTGGTTCTGGACGAGCCGACAAATCACTTGGATGTTATGGCCATCGAACAACTCAAAACGGCGATCGATGCCTTTGAAGGTAGTGTCATCTTTGTTTCGCACAGCAAGGAGTTTTGCGAACAAGTGGCGGAGCGTACGTATGATTTTGAATCCTTGTTTGATTAAGGAGTATATGATATGGTGTCAAAAATTTATTCTGCCGGAACGGATGGAATCAGCGGCTATCCGGTAGAGGCAGAAATTGATGTATCCCAGGGCTTACCGTCCTTTGATATTGTCGGACTGCCGGATGCGGCAGTAAAAGAATCAAAAGAACGTGTGCGTTCTGCGGTTAAAAATTGCGGCTATGAGGTTCCCACACGCAGAATAACGGTCAACTTAGCACCGGCCGATAAGCGCAAGGAAGGGGCTGTTTTTGATCTTCCCATCCTTATTGGGTTACTGCAGGCATCGGGTCAGCTTTTGGCGGATCTGAATCACACGGCATTTATAGGAGAATTATCCCTTTCGGGTGATATCCGTCCGATCTATGGGGTTTTACCAATTGTTATTTCGCTCAAAGAAGCAGGAGTAAAGCGGGTTTTTGTGCCACTGGATAATGCCGATGAAGCATCGATCGTGCAAGGTATTGATGTATATCCTGCTGAGCATGTGATTCGCGTGATAGATCATTTACTGAATGTTTCGCCGATTTGGGTTGCCATACCGCGGGAAGATATGTATCTGAATGATGAAATCTATCCTTTGGATTTTGCCGATGTTGCCGGTCAGTTTTTGCCGAAGAAAGCATTAGAGACGGCCGCGGCCGGCGGCCATAATGTTTTGCTGATCGGCCCGCCCGGATCCGGTAAAAGTATGCTAGCTAAGCGTTTGCCGTCGATATTACCGGATATGACGCAGGAAGAAGCCATAGAGGCAACAAAAATTCATTCCATTTCCGGCTTGCTGTCGCCGTCGCATCCGATGGTGAATAAACGACCGTTCCGTGCACCGCATCATACCATTTCTTATGCGGGTATGGCGGGCGGAGGCAGTAATCCGCGACCGGGTGAAATTTCCTTGGCGCATCACGGCGTGTTATTTTTGGATGAATTGCCGGAATATCCGAAAAATGTATTAGAGGTATTGCGTCAACCGTTAGAGGATGGCAAGGTTCGCATTGCTCGTGCCAGCCAAACGGTAGAATATCCCTGTAATTTCATGCTGGTTTGTGCTATGAATCCTTGTCGTTGCGGCTTTTTAGGACATCCGACCAAGGCGTGTAAATGTTCCCCGAATGAAATTGATCGGTATGTGAGTAAGATTTCGGGCCCGCTGTTGGATCGTATTGACATTCAAATTGAAGTACCTGCCGTTTCGTATGGTGACCTAACCAATCAGAATAGGGGAAAGTCTTCGGCGGATATCAAAAACCGTGTCAACCAAGCCAGAAAGATCCAGCAGGACCGCTATCATGGTACCGGGGTAACGTGTAATGCGGATATCCAAGGAGATCTGATTAAGAAATATTGCAAGCCTACTCCGTCAGCATCGAAATTACTGCAGACAATTTTTGAGAAGTTGACACTTTCCGCGCGCGGATACGATCGGATTTTGAAAGTTTCACGCACAATTGCCGATTTAAAAGGTCATGAATTTATCATGGAAGATGACATCGCTGAGGCATCGCAATACCGTGCTTTGGATAAAAAATATTTCCATTCGCACCGATAATGAATAATCCACATGTTGACATAAAAACTGTGGATAACCCTGTGGAAATAGTGGAAAAGCATGTATTTCATGACCTTTTTCGATAAAATGAGAGTCATTACTTATCATTATAACAAAACATTATGTAAACAAATGAGGGTAAAATGAATTCAAAAAATATTGAACATGCATTGTATATGGAAAACCTACTTGTCGATGGTTTGGGAAAGGATGTTGAGATCACATCGGTGACCTATGATTCTCGGCAGGTGACGCCCGGTTGTCTATTTATTTGTAAGGGACAAACCTTTAAAGAAGAATATCTGGTTTCGGCCATAAAGCAGGGGGCGGTAGCCTATTTATCCGAGAAGAAATATGATGTTCCGGCTCTCGGTATGATCGTAACTAATATCCGTAAAGCAATGGCTATTGCCACGGCTTGTTATTATGAAAATCCGTCTCTTAATATGCATGTAATAGGAATCACGGGAACAAAAGGAAAAACAACTACGGCCTTTATAACGCGTGCCCTTTTGGCGGCAAGCGGAAAGCGTTTTGGCTTGATCAGCTCGGTTATGACGGATACGGGGCGAACTTGCGAAGAATCTCATCTGACAACGCCAGAATCTCCCGATTTACAGAAAATGCTTCATGAGATGCGGGAAGAGAGGTTGTCCGGCGTGGTTATGGAGGTTTCTTCACAAGGATTGGCCTATGATCGTGTTCTGGGTGTAAAATTTGCCTCGTCAGCTTTTTTGAATATAGGTCAGGATCATATCAGCCCCATTGAACATAAGACGTTTGACGAGTATTTTGATGCCAAAAAACGCATATTTGCTTTGAGTGGTCGGGTCTGTATCAATATAGACGATGAATTTTCAAAAGATATGTTAGCATCGGCAAGAGAGCATTCTTGCCATATTGTTACCTTTGGTTTTTCGGAGAGTGCGGATGTTCGGGCATATGATTTGAACAGAAAAGGGGATTGTACGGTATTCCGTGTGAAAACTGCTGAGTTTGACCGACAGTTTACCTTGCCGTTGATTGGGGCGTTCAACATATATAATGCGTTGGCGGCTATCTGTTTGTGTATGAACATTATGTCGGTTGATGATATGGTAAAAGGTATGAAAGCGGTTCGGGTTCCCGGACGCATGGAGGTGATTCAAAAAAAAGATATTACGGTAATCGTGGACTATGCGCACAATAAACTCAGTTTTGAAAGTTTGTTTACGGATATGCGCAAGGAGTACCCCGGTCGCAGATTAATCAGCGTGTATGGATGTCCGGGTGGTAAGGCGTATTTGCGTCGGACTGATCTGGGGGAAGTATCCGGTAAATTGGCGGATCACACAATTTTAACGGCCGAAGATCCGAACTTTGAAGATGTAGAACAGATCAATAAAGAGATAGGAGAGCATATATCTGCCGTTGGCGGCAGTTTCGAATCCATTCCCGATCGAGAACAGGCAATCAAGATGGCCATTCTGCAGGCGCAATCCGGCGATGTCATTATTGTTACAGGGAAAGGGGAGGAAACCTATCAAAAGGTCAATGGTGTTTATGAGGCTTTTGAGGGGGATATTCCTCTGTCTGAGAAATATTTAGCGCAACGATAAAAGGAAGGACATAGTCCTTCCTTTTTTTACATGAGTTGATGATTTTTTAATGCCTTTTTTAATTGTTTTCGATAGGAATCGTTCATTTCGCATAGAGGCAATCGGCATTCGCCGACACCAAATCCCATAAGATTGAGAGCTTCTTTTACGGGAATGGGATTTACCTGACAGAATAATGCGTCGATCAAGTCCATCCATTCCACTTGCATAGATTGACAGGTGTCAATATGATCATGAATAAACAATCGATACATTTCGTGGCATTGCCGAGGCAGGATATTGGCAATGACTGAAATGATGCCCTTAGCGCCGATTGAAAGCATGGGGAGATAGCAGTCGTCATTCCCTGAATAGATATCGAGAGCATCTCCGCAAAGGCGTATGGTGCGCAAAACGGCAGCCATGTTTCCCGATGCCTCTTTTGTGGCTACAATGTTGGGATGTTTGGATAATTCCAAGTAGGTTTCGGGATGAATATTTACGGTTGTGCGTGACGGAACATTATAAAGAATGCAGGGAATCTTGACGCTATCGGCTATGGTGGTATAGTGCCGAATGAGTCCCTCTTGGGTAGCCTTATTGTAATAAGGGGTTACCAGCAACAGCGCATCCGCGCCGCATTTTTGAGCTTGCTTGGATAAAGAAACCGCCAAAGCGGTGTCATTGCATCCGGTTCCGGCAATGACAGGTATACGCCCGGCGGTTTGATTGATAACGGTATGTATCGTATTTATTTTTTCATCATAGGTAAGGGTGGAAGATTCACCGGTAGTTCCGCAAACAATGATAGCGTCGGTTTGCTGATCAATCTGCCAATCGGTCAGTTCGCGAAGTTTGGAGTGGCTGACAGCGCCGGAACGATCAAAAGGCGTTACTAAGGCTACGCCTGATCCGGTGAAAATGGGTTTTGACATATAGGATTCTCCTAAATCAAATATACCCCTTTGCGCACAGCAATTCCGCCATGAGAACACCACCGCCTGCAGCGCCGCGCAGGGTGTTATGAGAAAGGCAAACAAACTTATAATCGTACTGCTTATCGGCTCTCAATCGACCAATCGAAACAGCCATGCCGTTTTCGAGGTTACGATCCAGTTTGGTCTGCGGGCGATCCGGCTGATCAAAATAGTTCAGGAACTGCTTGGGTGCGCTCGGAAGGTTCAATTTCTGCGGTTCGCCGGAAAATTCATTCCAGCGACGAATAATTTCTTCTTCCGATGTTTTTTCTTTCAATTTCACAAACACGGCGGCAATATGTCCATCGGTTACCGGTACGCGCAAGCACTGGGACGTAATAGAAGGGGTTGTAGCGGGAATAATGACGCCATCCTTGACTTCGCCCCATATCTTCAGCGGTTCGTTTTCGCTCTTATCCTCTTCGCCGCCGATGTAGGGAATCACATTATCCACCATTTCCGGCCAGGTTTCAAAATTCTTACCGGCGCCGGATATGGCCTGATAGGTGCAGGCGAGAACTTCGGTAATACCAAGATCCATCAGCGGATGCAGGGCTGGAACATAGCTCTGCAAAGAGCAGTTGGATTTCACGGCGATGAAGCCGCGCTTGGTGCCTAAGCGGGCACGCTGATTTTCAATAACCGCAGCATGATCGGCATTGATCTCAGGAATAATCATGGGGACATCGGCCGTGCCTCTATGGGCGCTGTTATTGGACATAACAGGGCATTCCAGTTTGGCGTAACGTTCTTCAAGAGCTTTGATTTCATCTTTTTTCATGTTTACGGCGCAAAAGACAAAATCAACCGACGCGGCAATGGTCGGCGCATCCTTATCAGCATCCAGAACAACCATATTGGCGACATCTTCAGGAATATCCTGCGCCATCATCCAGCGACTGCCGACGGCATCCTGATAGGTTTTGCCTGCTGAGGAGCTGCTGGCGGCCAAACATTTAATGTGGAACCATGGGTGATTGGCAAGCAAGGTGATAAAGCGCTGACCAACCATTCCGGTGGCGCCAATAATTCCGACTTGATAACTTTTCATTTTCTTTTCTCCATTCTTGATTTAGCTTAAATAATCGGTTGAAATATCATGTTATTTAGTGTATAATACATTGAAACAATGAGATATCGACCAAATATCTAAAATAATACTACGATTCTTTTATTTTGTCAATGCTTCTGAGGTGTTTCCATGGATCGAAAAGATTTTTATTATGATTTGCCGCAAGAGTTGATTGCACAAACACCTGCGGCAAATCGCGATCAGTCCCGCCTGCTGATCTATCATATGCAAAACAAACAGATAATAGACAGTGTTTTTCACAATATTGTGGATTACATTCAACCCAACGATTGTCTGATTGTTAACAATTCTAAGGTTATTCCTGCCCGCCTTTACGGTCAAAAAGAAGGGGGCGGAGCCCATGTTGAGATTTTTTTGCTTAATATGAAGCATGATAACATTTGGGAAGTTATGGTGCGTCCGGGAAAGCGTTTAAAACCCGGTGCTGTTGTCAATATTGGTGATGGACGTCTGTTTTGTGAAATCCTTGAAGTGGTTGAAGGCGGAAATCGGTTGGCTCGTTTTGATTATCAGGGAAACTTCTATGAGATTCTGGACGAAATCGGTAATATGCCGTTACCGCCGTATATTACGGAGCATTTAGAAGATAACAGTCGATATCAAACGGTATATGCTAAGGATATCGGCTCTGCCGCTGCACCGACCGCAGGGCTGCATTTTACCGATGAGCTGCTTACCATACTCAAAAACAAGGGTGTGGGTATTGGTTATGTGACTTTGCATATCGGACTGGGAACATTTCGACCTGTAAAGGTGGATAACATTACAGATCACAAGATGCATACCGAACACTATGTTTTGCCGCAAGAAACGGTGGATTTGATTAAGAAAACCAAGGAAAAAGGTGGGCGGGTCATTGCGGTTGGTACGACAAGCTGCCGAACACTTGAGGGTGTCGTTCGAAATCGTGGACAACTGATTGCCGATAGCGGAAGTACGGATATCTTCATCTATCCGGGATATAAATTCCAAGTTATTGATGCCCTGATTACGAATTTTCACCTGCCGGAGAGCACCTTACTGATGCTGATCTCGGCATTGGTTGGACGAGAAGAAGTGATGAGAGTATATAAGCATGCGATTGAAGAGAGGTATCGGTTCTTTAGTTTTGGTGATGCCTGCTTTTTTGAATAAGGAGAGTATATGTATACACTGTTAAAACAAGAAAACAAAGCCAGACGCGGACAATTCGAAACGGTACATGGTACGGTTCAGACGCCGGCGTTTATGAATGTAGCTACCTGTGGTGCCATTCGTGGTGGGTTATCTTCGCTTGATTTGGTGGATGTCGGTTGTCAGGTGGAATTATGCAATACTTACCATTTGCATCTTCGGCCCGGCGACCATGTCGTAAAAGAAATGGGTGGATTGCATAAATTTATTCATTGGGATCGACCGATCTTGACGGATAGCGGTGGATTTCAGGTGTTTTCGTTATCCTCCTTACGGAAGATTGATGAGTCCGGCGTGCATTTTGCTTCTCATATTGATGGCCGTCGATTATTTATTGGCCCTGAGGAAAGTATGCAAATCCAGTCAAATCTCGCATCTACCATCGCTATGGCGTTTGATGAATGTATTGAAAATCCGGCACCGTATGATTATGTGAAGAAATCATGTGAACGAACAACAAGATGGTTGCATCGTTGTAAAGCGGAAATGGAACGGCTCAATCAGTTGCCGGATACGATCAATAAAAAGCAGATGTTATTTGGCATTAATCAAGGCAGTACATATGAGGATCTTCGTGTTGCACATATGAAAGAAATTGTGGAATTGGATCTGGATGGGTATGCCATCGGCGGTCTTGCTGTCGGGGAAACGGCAGATGAAATGTATCGTATCATTGATGCTGTTGAGCCGTACATGCCGAAAAACAAACCGCGGTATCTGATGGGAGTTGGCACGCCTGTTAATATTCTGGAAGGCGTTGCACGGGGTGTTGATTTGTTTGACTGCGTAATGCCAAGTCGAAATGCTCGGCACGGCACTCTCTTTACCAGTCAGGGGATTATCAACATCAACAATCAAAAGTATATTACCGATGAATCGCCCATTGATCCGGAGTGCGATTGTCACACTTGTCGAAATTTCAGTAAAAGTTATGTTCGACATCTGTTTAAGGCAAATGAAATTTTGGGTATGCGACTGGCAACGATACACAATCTTCATTTCTACAATAAACTTATGGAACGGATTCGTTTGGCATTGGATGAGGGATATTTTTACGAGCTGAAAGATGAACTTTTGGTGAAAATTGGAAAGCGTATCTAAAAAGGGTTGCTTGTTTATAAATTTTATTGTATAATGAGATGAATATTTTGGAGGTTAGATTTATGAGCAATATGTTAAGAATCGGAAGTTTATTCTTGTCTTCGGGTGCACCGGAAGGACAAGGTAGTATGGGAAGTATGTGGCCTATGCTGATTATGCTGGTTGTTATGTTTGCGGCCATGTATTTCTTTGCGATTCGTCCGCAGAAGAAACGGCAAAAAGAAGAAGAGGCTATGCGCAACAGCATTGATATCGGTGATCAGATTACGACTATCGGCGGTATGACCGGTCGTATCATCGCCACCAATGATGCCGATGATGAAGTTATTTTTGAAACGGGTAGCAACAAATCCCGCATTACCCTTAAGCGTTGGGCGATTCAGGGCAAAGTAGTGGAAGACGTTGAAGATGACAAGAATGACAAAACAGTTGCTGAAGAAAAGCCGGTAAAGACAAAAAAGTCTAAGAAAGCTGATAAGTAAGCGGAGGAATAAGGACATGAACATGACATTCCTTCTGGCAGGTAATGGTGGTGGAGGCAGCACGATCATTATTATGATTTTGATGTTTGCCGTCATGTATTTCTTTACCATCCGTCCGCAGAAAAAGCGTGAAAAAGAAGAAGCCGCTATGCGTAGCAGTGTGGATATCGGCGATAAGATTATTACGATTGGTGGCGTTTCCGGTGTCGTAATTACGGCAAAAGACGGGGATGAGGAGATCGTAATAGAAACCGGAGGCGATAAAACTCGTCTTCGTGTAAAACGTTGGGCAATCCAAACCCGCATTCCACTTGAAGTCCCCGTTGACGATGTGGATGACGATGAGGATTATGAGGATGACGACGATTTTGAAGAAGTCGTTCCTAAAAAAGAGAAAAAGGGGCTTTTTTCTCGCAAAAACAAGTAAGTGAATCCGGAATATAAACAGTCAACCCCGAATATCTTTTACTAAAAAGATTTCGGGGTTGTTGTTATGAAAAAACATATTAAATTCTCGTCATGGATTTCGGTACTAATAGGAATGGGTGTTACAATAGGAATCCTTCTTGTTTTGCTTGTTGTCTTTTCGTGGGTCTCGGTAAAAGTTGGAATTTCCGACAAAATGAGTGAAGTTGTCCTTGGTGTACTAGTGGCTGCTTCTTGGTTTGTTGGTGCCTTTATTGTGGGCGTTAACAGAAAACAAAAAGGATTAATGTGGGGAGCTATACATGCGGCGTGCATGTTTGCCTTGATATTGATAATAAGTTTGATTGCTAACGGTACCGATTCGTCGGTCTTGAGTTTAAAATCCTTATTGTATTTGTTGGTGGGCGGATTGGTAAGCGGACTTGGGTGTATTTTTGGCGTACATTTTGCATTAAAACGTCGATAAAATACAATAATATATTGTCTTTTTGTTTGGAATTTGGTAAAATATCAGTAGCAAGATTGCGAGTGATGATGGTATGCTTCGAAAAGGTGCATGGGCTGCTGTAGGAATGATTCCAACATTAATCGCGGCAAATTACATGCCGCGATTTGTTTTGTATACCTTTTGCGCAATTTTATTGCTGGCGCTTGGAGTCGTAGGCTGGTTTCGTTATCGACAGAAATTGATAAAAACTTTCTTCGTGCTTACATCTGCAGTAATTGCGGCCGGAACCTTTTTAATACAATATGAAATCTATAATCATCCCATTTCTTTGTATGAATCACAAAAGATCACAGCTCAGGTTGTGTTCTTGGAAAATCATTCCGGATACTGGACAGCGAAGGTGAATCGCGCTTCCTGTAACGGACAAGCATTTCAGTTATATGGTGAAACATATATACCGGCCTACGGGCATAATGTAAAGCCATATGACTTGGCAGATATAGAGTTTACCTTGCATCGTGCCGAGAATGGAAAGACCGGTACTTTTGTTGCGGATTCCGTTAAGATCCTAAGTGTCAGAGAGCCGGATCACAAGACGTTGATGCACCATCTGAGCGATTTTCGGGAAGATGTTATTATGTTGTTACAGGTTCGGATCGGTGGTGAAGAAGGATTGTTTGCGGCATCCGTTTTGACGGGTGAGTCCGATGATCTGCCGATGGCGATGCAGATGAATTTTTCCAGGACGGGACTATCCCATATTATGGCCGTTTCCGGATTGCATTTGTCTGTTCTAAATGCAATGATTTCATATTTGCTTTCCAAGGTAAAAGCCAATTGGAAAATTGTTACGATTGTTTCTTTGTTATTTGTTGGACTTGTTGTGGTTCTTGCCGGCTTTTCTGTTTCGGTGCTGCGAGCAGCAATTATGAGTGTAATTTTATTGCTGGGGCATTTAGGTGACAAAGAAGCAGATTCCATTAACTCGTTGGGACTGGCTCTTATTGTGATTGGACTTATTTTCCCATTCCAAGTCGTGAAACCTTCATATTTACTGTCGGGAGCGGCTACGCTGGGCATCTTAGTGCTATCACCTATATTAGAGCAGTTTGTTTTATGCCGTAAAGTATTATCCAAACAACAACGGAAGAATCTGTCATTGACTTGTGTTTCTGTTAGTAGTGCCATTTTTACTGCTCCCATTCTGATTTTTTTCTTTGGTGAATTATCGGTATTAAGTGTTCCGGCTATGAGTATAGTCAACTATCCCGTTGTTACTGTTTTGATGGGTACGGCTCTGTTTTGTTGTCTGTACTGGATTCCTTTTCTCGGTGATTTTGTAGGTTTTCTGGTTCGTATCGCTGTCAAATTTGTGCTGGACATGGTAGAGATGCTGGCAGACTTCGACCAGGCTGTGATACCGGTTCGCAGTTTGCCAATGATATTGCTTTTTGTAATCGGTATGCTTGCTGTTGTTTTGTGGGTGGTTTTGCATAAGAAGGTAAAATTGCGAAAGATCGTGGCGTTTGGATTGATGGGAATCATGTTGGTCTTGGCTTGTATTACACCATGGTATCCATTGTTATTTACGCAACAAACAGCAATAAGCGAAGGATATTCCGCATCTAATGTGTACATAAATTATGGTAAGAGCATAGTGGTTGATTGCGCCAGTCGTTATCAGGCAAATGCGATTGCACAACAGGTATATCGATTTGGACTTAACAAGATTGATGTGTTGGTGATTACGGATCTGGATGATGATGTTTCGGGTGGGGTACCTGCCTTATTGACCTACATATCCGTCAATAAAATTGTGATTCCGCATAGCACTCTTACGCATGAGTCCTACAGAAAAATTATAGAATCAGCACAGAAAACAGATGCCCAGATCGTGCAAATCAAGAAAGATTATCGTTTATCCGTTGAGCAAATCCGATTGAATTTGTATGCCATAGATGAAGAATGTTCCTATTTTGTAAAAATAATAGATGGGAAAGAGTCCGTTGGCGTCTGTGCTTCGGTAAATGACCAAATTATCACACAGTGTTTGCGATATCCGATAGGAGAACTCCACGTGAATACCTTGGTAATTGGATCAAAGTCCAGTAAAGGAGCTGTAAATGCAAAATTGATGTATGTGATTCGGCCTCATGTGGTTTGCGTTTCTTCCGACAGACGCGACTTGACGTGGGATGAAAAGGCGGACATTGAGGGTGCTAATGTAAAACTAGTGGAGTTAAATTCGACATATCGGAAGATGATGTATGATTATCGGAAAGGGAAATTATGGATTTATCAGAATTGAAATTACAACTGAAAAATTCTACCATATCCGGAATTTATCTGTTTTCCGGTCGAGAGGATTATCTCAAGCAGTATTATATTGAGCAGATTATTGGTGCTGTTTTACCAAACGGCGATGATGGATTAAATTATCTTCGTGTGGAGTATTCTCAGGTCCGTGTTTTAGATATGACAGATTATATGCAAGCGCTTCCCGTGTTTGCTGATCGCAAAATTCTTCATGTTACTGCATTAGATACCGATACGGTTAGAAAGGATATTGCAGAAGCAATAGCGGCCATTGCAAAGGATTTTCCTGAGTATCTGGTTATTATCTTTGATCGGCAAACGACCGATCCTCAAAACCAAACGGTGGCTTTTTCTGACATTAAGAAGTCGGCTTCTGCTCATATTCACGAACTTGTATTAAACGAGCAGGATTCGGATCTGCTTAAGCGATGGATGATGCGCCGTGCAGCTTCATATGGGAAAACATTATCATCGTCAGCCGCGGAGCATTTGCTTGCCATTGCGGATAACAATATGTTGAAATTAGGAAATGAACTTAATAAAATATGCGCTTATGCAAAGGGCGATGAAATTTATATACAGGATATCGATGCGGTAACGGTGCGCACCATTGATGCTCAGATTTATGAATTGGCAGACGCGGTTTTGGCAGGGGATGCGGCAAAATGTATGCTTTGTGCCGACGATCTCTTAGAGAAATTTCCGGATACTATGGTGTTGGCCAGCGTATATAATTGTTTTTCACGCTTGTATCGTGTAGGAATCGGGAAGGAGCGCGGGTTATCTGCTGCAGAAATTGCCAAGCAATTTAATCTGAAACAAGGGACTGTTAATAAAAATTTGCGTATTTTGCGTTCATTTTCTTTAAGTAAAATCAAACAATTGATATCCATTTGTATGGATGCGGATAGCGAACTTAAGCGCATCTCAAGAGATAAACGAAAAAGCATGGATGTGTTCTTGTTTAGACTTATGGATTGCTGCAGGAATTAAAAGGAATTATCACCGCATACAGTAAACTGTGGTGATAATTATGATTGTACGAATTAACAAGACAATATTAGTATCTATTCTTATTTTCTCAATTTTAAGTTGTTGTGCCGTAATTTGTATAGGAGAAAGAAACAAGAAAATTTCGCCTGTATTAAGCACAAATACCGATACTCCCATTATCATTGATGCGGGGCACGGCGGCGCGGATGGCGGTGCAGGTGCTCATGATGGCACTTTAGAAAAAAACTTAAATCTGGATATTGCATTACGATTGCGAGATTTGTTG
Source organism: Eubacteriales bacterium (assembly GCA_045591385.1). Taxonomy (GTDB): domain Bacteria; phylum Bacillota; class Clostridia; order Oscillospirales; family UMGS1783; genus CAKSHC01. Next base: position 7,268 of record JAZNSU010000073.1, on the reverse strand, counting down.
GAGTTATCAGGATACCAGGTTTATATGACTCGCGTTGAGGATGTTTCTCTATGCGAGGATGAATTTATCAAAAAGGAAGATATGCAAAATCGGATCAATCTTTGTCGTGAGTATCCGCAAGCATTGTTTATCAGCATTCATTTAAATAAGTTCTCAATGGAACGGTATAGCGGTGCTCAGGTTTTTTATTCGGATAATCATGAGGATGGTATGTTGTTGGCGCAATCGATTCAGGAATCGATAAAAAATCATTTGCAACCAAACAATACCCGTCAGGTTAAGGTAGGCAATGATAACAGTATTTTACTGCGGTCGGTCGATCAGCCTGCTGTGATCGTTGAGGGCGGTTTCTTGTCAAACAAAGAAGAGTTGGCACTGCTTAAAACCGAACAATACCGAGCAAAATTATCCTATTGCATTTTTATGGGAATTGTAACATATCAGCAGAAAAAGGATGTGAAGTAAGTGAAACAAAGAGTCGTATATGTGTGCACGAATTGTGGATATGTTGCGCCTCGATGGATGGGGAAATGTCCCGAATGTCAGGCTTGGAACTGTATGACAGAACAAGCATCATCGGTATCAACACATAAGAGCGGTAATTCTCGCAGTGTTATTTGTGCTGAGGATGCGTCGGCTATCCCCATTGGTCAAATTGAACAGACAAATTATGCAAGGCTGCTAACGGGTTTACCGGAACTGGATCGAGTGCTCGGTGGCGGAATCGTATCGGGTTCTGCCGTGTTGGTTGGCGGTGATCCCGGTATCGGGAAATCAACCTTGCTTCTTCAGATGTGTAAAAGTATACAACTCACAGGCGAGAAGATTCTGTATGCTTCCGGTGAGGAGTCCAAAGAACAGATTCGGATGCGGGCCAATCGCCTGGGGGTTGACGGGGAAGAAGTCATGGTTTTATCTAGTACAGATCTGGATACCGTTCTTGCCAGCGCTCAACAGATTAACCCTAAGGTAATGATTGTGGATTCCATCCAAACTCTTTCCTGCGCGGAAGTGGAATCTACACCGGGAAGTGTATCACAGGTAAAAGAATGTACCTTTCGTTTGATTCGGTATGCCAAATCCACAGGAACGGCACTTTTTATTGTGGGGCATGTTAATAAAGATGGAAATGTGGCGGGGCCGAAAATCCTGGAACACATGGTAGACGCCGTATTGTATTTTGAAGGGGATAAGCGATTTATGTATCGCATTGTGCGAACGATAAAAAATCGTTTCGGTCCTACCAGTGAGATTGGTGTTTTTGAAATGGCCGAACACGGTCTGGTTGGGGTGGACAACCCGTCTACTTTATTTTTATCCGGTCGTCCTGAAGAGGTGTCCGGCACCTGCGTTACGTGTGTTATGGAGGGTACCCGTCCTATTCTGGCAGAGATTCAATCGTTAACGGCGCCGACCCCCTTTCCGTCACCTCGACGGGTGAGTGCAGGAGTGGATTATAATAAGATTTGTTTACTTCTTGCCGTATTGGAGAAACGAGCAGGCATTGCCTTGGCGACTAAGGATGCTTATATTAACGTTGCCGGTGGCATTCGATTGGATGATCCAGCCGCCGATCTGGCTGTTTGCTTGGCGGTTGCGTCAGGGATTCGGGATGTAGCAATAGATCATGATATCGTAGCTATTGGAGAAATTGGACTGGCCGGTGAGGTTCGTCCGGTTTCCGATGTGGATCGCCGTATAAAAGAAGGCGCTCGACTGGGATTCCATCGTTTTTTGGTGTCCGATAAATGCAAATTGGGAAACCACAGTTCCGATATTCAGATTATTCGTGTAAGAGATATTCGTGACGCTATACGGGCAATCACGAATTGATTGGCATATCCGACCTCGGTTAAACGTATATTGTAGACGGAGGCGGATCATATGGAACATCGAAATTATAGAAACAGAAAAGGGCAAACAGGGTTACAGTACAGTGCGCCTGTGAAAACAGTAAAACCTTCAGTTACATCTGATAAGGCAGAACCTGCCGTTGTAACCGGATTGACTCAATACACATTGATACAAGCGATTGCGGCTGCAATTATCATTGCGGTAATTACGGTCATTCGGTTGCTTTCCGGCAATTTATATCAGGATATCCAAACCGGAATCGAGGGCGATGGAGTAGCAGGACTTGATATTTCCGATGCAACCTCACAAGTTATGTCTTACATGCAGGAAAATGAAACCTTTTCTCAACTGTTTCCTGCTTTGGAAAATAAAGAGGATCAAGGTGATGGTGCGGTATGGACATCCAGCATCTTGTCCGACAATGATAATTCTCGGTTACTAGGAAAGGAGCTTGCCTGTCCTGTAACATTTACAAAAATTACATCGGATTATGGATACCGTACCGATCCCTTTTCCGGAGAGTCGGTGTTTCATAAAGGAATGGATATGGCGGTACCCGAAAGCAGTTGCGTATCGGCGGCTGGAGATGGTGTAGTTTTAGCCTGCGATTATGATGAGGTGGGCGGATGGTATGTTGTAATCGATCATGGAAATCAATTACAGACTTACTACGGACATCTATCCAAGATATCAGTAAAACAAGGGGATCTTGTTTGTGAGGGACAGAAAATCGCATTATCCGGCAACACAGGGAAAACAACGGGACCGCATTTGCATTTTGAAGTCGTTGACCATGGACAAAATGTAGATCCTGCTGACTATATTCATGTTTAAATGTGTTCGCAAGCTTACCGTTCATCCCTTTTTCTTTTTTTGCTTGGCTTGGATTGTTTTTACTGAAAGCAGCCTTGCCTTGTTTGGTATAATCGTATCGGTTTTTCTGCATGAATGTGGTCATATTTTTGTGTATTCCTGTGCACATGTTGTCATTGATGAGATTCATTTGCAACCTTTTGGTGTAAGAATAACCGTACGAAATGAGGCGCTTATCCGTCCATGTACGCAATTGATTTGTGCGTTAGCGGGTCCCTTCGTTAATTTTGTTTGTGTGCTTATAATCTGGTCGATTTCGAAAAACACTCATCTGCCGGATTGGGCCTTGGTGTTCTGTTTATCGAATTTGTTTCTCGGTGTTTTTAATCTGCTACCGATCATGCCCCTGGATGGAAGTCGCATTCTATCCGTTATTATATCCGCCGTCTTTCCAGAGTACATTTCTCAGATTATATGCGCATGCGTGAGCATTATTGTGGGTATATGCGTATTTATTTTCGGGATCTATGTGCTGTTTGACAGCGGAGTAAACTTGTCTTTGTGTGTGTTGGCGGGATATATTTTAATTTGTCTTGCCGTAAAAATATATAATTTGTTAAAAAAGAGGAAATCTCATGTTAAACCCAAAACTTGAAAGTGCTCTGTATTGTGTACAGAAACCGGGACGTTATGTCGGTGGTGAAAAAAACAGTGTAATAAAGGAAAAAAATATTGATATTCGATTTGCCATGTGCTACCCCGATCTGTATGAGGTCGGCATGTCAAACTTAAGCATTAAGATATTGTATGAATTGATTAACAGCCGTACAGATGCATGGTGTGAACGGGTATTTGCGCCGGCATTGGATATGGAGGAGCAAATGCGCCAACGCCATATCCCACTGTGGGGATTGGAAAGCGGAGATCCGATATCACAATTTGATTTTATTGGGTTTACCTTGCAGTTTGAACTGAACTATACCAGCATCCTGCAGATGCTGGATCTGGCGGGTATTCCGTTTTATGCGAAGGATCGCAATGAGGATCATCCGCTGATCGTTGCGGGTGGGCCTTGCGCATTTAACAGTGAACCGGTTGCCGACTTTTTTGATCTGATCATGATCGGTGATGGCGAAGAACAGATCATGCAGGTGCTGGACCTATATGCGAAGAAGAAAAAAGAGGGGTATTCTAAGTCAGAATTTTTGAAATGTGCTTCGGAAATCCGAGGCGTCTATATTCCGTCGCTTTATCAGGTAAACTACTCTGAAAATAATTGCATTGAAATTACGCCGAGCAAAAAGGTTGAGCGATATGTCATTACCGATCTGGATCATTCCTTTATGCCTGAAAAGCCTCTGGTCCCTACGATACAAGCCATTCATGACCGTGTGGCGCTTGAGGTATTTCGCGGCTGCATCCGAGGCTGCCGATTTTGTCAAGCAGGTATGATATATCGTCCGGCTCGGTTTCGCAGCGTAGATCGATTGCTGGATAATGCAAAAAAACAGTGCGCCAATACGGGATATGATGAGATGTCGCTACTATCGCTGTCATCGAGCGATTACCCGAAAATCAACGAACTGATTGACTCGTTGACCGAATGGACATGCCCTGCGCACATCCGCCTTTCTTTACCCTCTTTGCGTATTGATAATATGCCGAAAGAACTTTTGGAGAAAATAGGGGAGAGCCGTAAAAATGGCTTGACCTTTGCACCTGAGGCAGGAAGTCAACGTTTGCGTGATGTGATTAACAAGAACATTACGGAAGATGATATTCTGAATACCTGCCGACTTTCGTTTGAGCAAGGATATACGAGCGTGAAATTGTATTTCATGCTTGGTTTACCGACAGAAACGGACGAGGATATTCTGGCTATCGGTGAATTGGCGCAAAAAATTGTAAACCTGTACTATTCCTTGCCGACCAGACAGAAAGGAAAGAGTGTTTCGGTCAGCATTTCGTTGTCTACTTTTGTTCCGAAACCGTTTACTCCATTCCAATGGGAGCCGCAATTAAGCGGTGAAGAGATTGATCGCCGACAAAAATTATTACGCGACTCCATTACAACCAAGAAAATTACCGTTCGATGGAATGACAAGAATATTTCCAATTTAGAAGCCGTTTTCGCCAGAGGCGATCGTCGCCTATCCCGTGTCATTGAAAAGGCGTATGAATATGGCGCCAGATTTGACGGTTGGGACGAATGGCTGCGCTTTGATGCATGGGAAGAGGCCTTTGCTGAATGCGGCATAGATCCGGTTGCCTACGGGAAACGAGCGATTGATCTGAATGCCGTTTTGCCATGGGATATGATTGATGCCGGCATTACAAAACAATTCTTGCAATCAGAAAACAAAAAAGCACATCAGGCAATGACAACACCCGATTGTTTAACAAAATGCTCCGGATGCGGTATGACCAAGGTGAAAGGCGGTGTTTGCTTTGAATGAAATTCGAATCTTCTTTGAAAAAACAGATACTGCTCGTTTTTTATCGCATTTGGATCTGAATCGTGCCTTTACACGAGCCTTATTCGCATCGCATTTGCCGGTATGGTTTACCGAAGGGTTTAATCGACACCCGCATCTGGTATTTGGACAACCATTGCCGTTAGGAATGGCGGGTGAGCACGAAACATTGGATATGCGATTGCATGAAGATATTGACGGTGCAACCGTTGTTTCACAGATAAATAAACATCTTCCTAACGGAATTCATGTTGTCGATGCCGCACCGCCCGTGTATCCGCATAAGGATATTTGCTTTGCTCGTTATTCTATGGTATTAGATACTAAATATGCCGATGCATTCGAGCGTTTTTGGAATATGGAATCGATTATGGCGCAAAAGAAAACCAAGCGTGCCGTTATCGATTTGGATCTAAAAAAAGAGGTACAAAGTCTCACGTTTAAGATTCATGAAAACCAATTCATGATTGACGCTGTGATGCCTTGCTCAAATGCTTGTTCCATCGGTCCTGCAGTCTTGCTCGCTGCTTTTCAGGAATGGATTGGCGAGGAGGTATTTTGTTATAGCACCCGAAAAGGTTTCCTGTTGCATGACAAAACTGACTTTCAGTAATAAAAACACCCTGCTCAGTAGAGCAGGGTGTTTTATTATAAAATAATGCAGATAAGCCCATCGCTGCCTTCGTTAATGATGCGCTCTAAGGTTTCCTTGTATTTGCATCTGGCTTCGTCAGGCATGTTATATAATTTGCTGCGTAGTCCGTCATTGACAAGATCGTATAAAGACCGTCCAAAAATATCGGTGTCCCATACGGTTGCGGGGGCATCTTTAAATTGTTGTAACAAATGTGAGGCAAATTCTTCACTCTGATTTTCCGTGCCGATGACTGGCGTGATCTGGGTTTGTATGTTTGCCTGCACGACATGAAGGGAAGGGGCAGATGCGCGAAGACGTACACCGTATCGTCCCTCTTGCTTGATCAGTTCAGGTTCTTCCAGAATCAGTTCCTCACGATCCGGCATAACAACACCATAGCCACAGGTTCGCGCCTGATCAATGGCTTCCGCATACTGAGAATACTGCTTATTTTTCTTACATAATTCCAAAACCGTTTTCATTAGTACTTTGTCATCCGGAATGGCCATTTGTGAATGTGTGCTTAGAATCTCATAGAAATATTTTCGGGAAATGTCTAGTTTTATTTGAGCACTACCGGTTCCTAAGTCAGCACCGATATGTTGGCAGTCATTTGTGTATTCGTTCTGCTTTATATTGTTAATATATTCGGTAATGTTTCTGATTTTTCCGTGATTGATGGGACTGTGCCGAATGGAATCCATAATTGATTTTTTTAACGGTTCATCCTCATCCAAAATGGTAACCCATTCGGGAAGATCAATGTGCATTTCTTTAATGGGAAATTCAAATAAAATGCATTCGAGAATATTTCGAATGTCCTCTTGATCTAATTGCGTACAGTTACAGGCAAGCGTAGGCACGTCATAGGTGCGGTATAAATGATTCACAATTTCTTGAGTAGCAGTTGCCGAAGGATCTGCGCTGTTTACCATGATAATAAACGGCTTATCAATGGCTTTTAATTCTTGAATCACACGTTCTTCTGCCTCGGTAAACTCATGGCGTTCCAATTCACCGAAACTGCCGTCGGACGTGATGACGATTCCGATTGTAGAGTGATCGATAATTACCTTTTTTGTGCCGACCTCTGCCGCCATATTAAAGGGAATCGGCTCGGGATACCAAGGGGTACGCACCATGCGAGGAGTATCCTCTTCCATATATCCCAGTGCGCTTGGTACGATATAGCCAACACAGTCAATCATTTTGACCCGTAAAGATGCTCCCTTGGTAAGTTCTATACGAACCGCCTCATCGGGAATGAATTTGGGTTCGGCTGTCATTATGGTTCGTCCGGCCGCACTTTGAGGGAGTTCATCAATGGCTCGCTGCTTCTGAAAATCTCCGTGAATATTCGGTACGACCAATGTTTCCATAAAACGCTTAATAAAGGTCGATTTTCCTGTTCTTACCGGCCCGACAACACCTATGTATATGTCGCCGTTTGTCCGTTTACTGATATCGCTATACAATTTGTTTGTATCCAT
>JAZNSU010000072.1:0-1833 GCA_045591385.1 Eubacteriales bacterium | reverse complement strand
AAAGAATGGCAATGACTGTAAAAATTGGCCGAATGGCGGTGTAAACAAAGGGAAATGTCAGGTTGATAAGGTGCGACTAAACGACTTGGCCCCCTCGTTGTGTAACAACAAATTTCTCTATGTGTCCTCTTTTTAATGGTTTTCTCCTAAATCGACAAACATACAACAATTTAGCATTGCAAAAACGGTTTTTTTGTGGTACAATACATTAAAATAGGAGAGATATGGGATGATAAAAAACTATCAGCGACAAATGGAAGAGGTATTGGCTACCTTGTCAGGTCGTCCCCGGCTGTTGCTGCATTCCTGTTGCGGTCCCTGCTCCGGTTCGGTGCTGGAGAGGTTGGCTGAACATTTTGATTTTACCGTTTATTATTATAACCCTAATATTTACCCCGATAGCGAGTATCGCCGTCGTGCCGACGAACAGGCCCGCCTGTTAGAAAAACTCGGCGTGCCGATGATTGAGGCGGAATATACGCCGGCCGAGTTTGAGGATATCGGTATGGGTCAAGAACCCGAAGGCGGTGCCCGATGCAAAGCCTGCTATGCCCTGCGGTTGGAGCACACGGCAAGGTATGCTGCCGCTCATGGGTTTGATTGGTTTTGTACCACTCTGTCGGTCTCTCCCCATAAGAATGCCGTATGGCTCAACGAGTTGGGACAGGTCTTGGCTGAAAAATACGGTCTTGGCTGGTTGCCCTCGGATTTTAAAAAGAAGAATGGATTTTTGCGCTCCCTGCAATTGTCCGAACAGTATGGTCTGTACCGCCAGTCGTGGTGCGGTTGCCGCTATTCGTGGCAGGAAAGGAAAGAACAATGAAAAGAAAACATCTGCAGTGGTCCTACATTTTCGGTGATATCTTGCTGGCTGTCGTTGCCGTTTTTATGGCTATGCTTCTGCGTACCGAGGGCGAATTCTCCATGCTCACCCAAGCCAGCATTCGGCTGTATGCGGTCTGTGCTCCCATTACCTTGGTGGCGGCTTCCTTTGCGCTGGACAGCTACAGCGGCATTTGGGCCTATATGGGCTTTTCCGATGTTTTCCGTCAGCTCTCCTCGGCCTGCATTTCGGGCTTGATCTTGCTGATCATGCGCCTGTTGGGCATTGTTGGTTCGGGTACGGTGCCTGTCATCTATGCCGTCTTCGTTTTCTGCTTTACCGTCGGCATCCGTATCATTCCCCGTTTACGCCATTGGTTCTCGGCTTCCCGCCATTCCAAGGATGGCATCAATAAGCGTGCCGTTATCGTAGGGGCCGGTGATACCGGTGCCATGCTTATTAAGCGCCTGCTTGAGTCGCATGACGACAGTATCTACCCTGTGGCCGCCATTGATGTGGATGAGGCCAAACACGGCATGCGCATCGCCGGTATCCCCGTCGTCGGCGGCGACGATAAGTTGGCCGATACCATTCGTAAGTACAGTGCCGCACAGGTCGTACTGGCCATTCCCTCGGTTCAATCCGAGCGGGTCAGCGAAATTTATGATATTTGCAAAACCCTGCGTATCCGCCTGCGTATCTTTAAAAATGCGGTGGATTTCCAAGGCTTTATGGCGGGCGATAAACATGCGTTGCGTGATGTATCGATTGAGGACCTGTTGTTCCGCCAGAGTGTCAAAACCGATATGGAGCCGGTCGTCAACTACCTGCGAGGGAAGACTATTATGGTCACCGGCGGTGCCGGCAGTATCGGCAGCGAGTTGTGCCGTCAAGCCTTGACCCATGGCTGTAAAAAACTCATTATCTTCGATATTCATGAAAACGGCCTGTTTGCCATCAACGAGGAATTTAAACTTCGCTTTGATCAAAACCAAGTCGGATCGTAGCCA
>JAZNSU010000071.1:0-9319 GCA_045591385.1 Eubacteriales bacterium | reverse complement strand
GAGAAATATTGTAAACTACTGTGAGAGTATAAAAATAAATTTTGGAGGATAATATATGGTATCCGCAGGCGATTTCAGAAATGGTGTAACTTTTGAGATGAATGACGGCTCTGTTGTACAGGTCGTTGAATTCCAGCATGTCAAACCCGGCAAGGGTGCGGCTTTCGTGCGTGCCAAGATCCGCAACGTGATCACCGGTGCCGTCACCGAAACCACCTTCAACCCCGCCGATAAGTATCCGACGGCTTTTGTTGAGAGAAAGGACATGCAGTATCTCTACAATGACGGTGAGTTGTACTACTTCATGGACAACGAAACCTACGAGCAGTTGCCCCTCAATGCTGACGTTCTGGGCGATTCCTTCAAGTTCGTTAAGGAGAATACCGATGTTAAGATTTTGTCCTGCAAGGGCAATGTCTTCGGTGTTGAGCCTCCTTTCTTCATTGAACTGGAAGTTACCGCTACCGAGCCCGGCATCAAGGGTGACACCGCTACCAACGTTACCAAACCCGCCACTTTGGAGACCGGCGCTGAGATCCGCGTCCCCCTGTTCATCAACGAGGGTGACAAGATCCGTGTCGATACCCGCACCGGCGAGTATATGGAAAGAGCATAACCCCTATTATTTCACAAGGAGGCATATAATATGACCCTGACTGAAAAAGCAGCCTATATCCGTGGTTTAATGGAAGGCCTGGATATAGACAAAGACGACAAAGAGATGAAGATCATTTCGGCTGTTGTGGATCTGCTGGATGACATGGCGCTGAGCGTATGCGATCTGGAAGATTCTCAGGCTGAGCTGGAAGAATATGTAGAGGAACTCGACGAAGACCTCGGCGCTTTGGAAGAGGACATCTACGAGGACGAGTGCGACGGCGATTGCGATTGTTGCGACGAGGACTGCGACTGTGACGACGGTTTTAACTACAAGACCGAGTGCCCCGTTTGCGGTGAGGACGTTCTGCTGGACGATGAGATCCTGCGTGACGGCGCTTTTGAGTGCCCCCATTGCGGCGAGACCATTGATTTCGGCGAGGACATCGAAGAAGACGACTGCGAGTGCGGTTGCTGCGACGCTGAGTAAATCTAAAAACAGAGATTCCCGAAGGGTAAACCCTTCGGGAATTTTTTTGTCTTTGTATGGCGACTGATACTGTGCGGGTATACTAAAACATAGAATAGTAGTATACTACCGAAGGAGTTTGGATAATGGATCACAGAAAAAAGCAGACAAAATGGTTTATTGGCATTGGGATTGCCGCCGTTATCCTCTATTTTGCGCTGAAAAATTTTGATATTTTGGGTGACATTTTCTTGCACATCTTCGGTATCTTTTTACCGCTGATTCTGGGACTGGCTTTTGCCATGATCCTGAATGTGCCGATGAGCCTACTGGAAAAGCGCTTGTTTCGTAAATCCAAGAGGCCATTTTACCACAAACTGCGGCGGCCGCTAGCCATTTTTCTCTCGATCCTGCTGATCTTCTCCATTCTGGCAGGCATTATTTGGTTGGTCATCCCGGAACTGATCGGCGCTATCCGCATCGTGGCTGAGCATCTGATCGAATGGATCGATCGGTTCAAGCAACTCTCTCCTGAAGATATGGTGCAACTGCCGCTCGGACGCTTTCTGATTAACATCAACTGGGACAATACCCTGTCCTCTATCCAGAATTGGCTCAAAGCGCAGGGCGGCAATATTGTCAGCACGGCGGTAGGCACCATCGGATCGGTGATTGGGGGTGTTATCAACTTTGTGTTTGGGCTGGTGTTTGCGGTATACATTCTGGCTAACAAAGAAAAGCTGAAACTTCAGGTGATACGCTTGATGCAGGCATGGCTCCCCCGACGCTTTTGCATGAAACTGACCCGTACTTCAAGCATTGTTCGCATCAATTTTCGTAATTTCATAGCGGGGCAATCCTTAGAGGCGCTCATTCTTGGCTCTTTATGCATTGTAGGTATGGCGATTTTGCGCATCCCATACCCGCTTATGGTGGGAACATTGGTGGGGATCGGGGCTCTGGTTCCGGTTATCGGTGCTTTTGCTGCCGCCGGTATCGGGGCTTTTATCATCTTTACCGAATCCCCTGTGCAAGCCTTGGTTTTTCTTATCTTTTTGGTGGTTTTGCAACAGATCGACGGCAACCTCATTTATCCGCGGATCATGGGTGAGCGGGTCAATTTGCCCGCCATGTGGATTTTGGCGGCGGTCACCGTCGGCGGCGGCATTGCGGGACCGATCGGAATGTTGCTGGGCGTACCCATTGCCTCTACCGTGTATGCCCTAATTAAAGATGCGACCGAACAGCGAGAAAAAAGGAAGAAGGATTAATCCTTCTTCCTTTTGCGTTTGAATATAAAACTGCGGAACAAGATTAGGTTCATGACCGCGAAGAATGCCACCAAAATACCAAAGGTCAGCCATTCTTTGCCCGGCGCCATATTCGCCAGCAACATCATGGGGAAGCCGAATACGATGGCGGGGAATTGCTGATAGACCAGGTTATCGGCCGCCGGTGTCTTGAACTGGCCATCAATCTCACGGAGCAAAATGATGCCGGTGCTGGCCGTGCCGGTGAGCATACCGTACATAACCAAAAACTGCTCATTTTCATACTCGGGGAACAGTTTCTTGGCTATAAACAGATTATAAAAGTAAGTAACTACCAAGCCAACCACGCCAAGGATGAGGATGATACCCCAATACTGTTCCAGCAGACTCAAACGAATCGCGGCGATGCCGGCAATGACCATAACATCAAAGCAGATGTTGCTGATGCGGGTCATCAAAAAGTCATTGACATATTTGCGATGGATAATCTGCTTCTTATTGCAGAAGTTGATCACAGCCTTAACCAGGGTAGCCGACACAACACCGAGCAGAAAGTTAAAGCCAAAGATGGTGGATTTCATGCCAGGCAACAATCGTCCAAGCAAACCCATAAGCACATACGCCAACATATAGGCTCCGCCGACCAAGGCGACCTGAATGGTCAGTTTATCCATACTGCCTTCCATCGGCACCTCATCCTCGCCCTGCACCTGCTGCATGGCAATGGCGCCCTCACGGATCTTATCCAGATCAATTTTCTTTTTACGGCGTAGAATATTCAGATGGATTACGCCGCCGATGCTGGCGCTTAAGAAGCCGAGGGCGGCAATGGTCAAACCAAAACTCTTACCGCCGACAAAACCCAATTCTTCATAGATCATGCCATAGTTCATGGCCTGCCCCGTTCCCTGTCCAAAACCAAAGGGCAACAGGATGCCCGCGGCGGGGAAAAATCCGCCGATTACCATGGAGGCAACCAAGGTGATGCCCAAGCCCAAAACAGCCTGAATCAAATATGTAGCCACGGTGGTAACACCGGAATTGAAAATCTCGGTTGAGCGTTTTTTGCCAAACTTGCCGCCGTCTGCCTTAAAGGACGAAGCGATAAAGCCAAGCGCCAAGGCGTGATAGGTGATAATTTCCAAGGTTGCCGATCCGTTTCCGTTAAAGAAAGCGGTATCAAACACCCATTGTCCGGTAATCCACTGGTAAACTTCGGCAAAGATCAGTAGCAGAACGCCGCCCAATACCGAGGTCGGAATCAGGGAATTTTTCATAAAAGGTAAAAGCCGTTTGATCATATTGGCAACCAACAGTGCCAACAACAGCACCGCCATCAGGCTCAGCGAGCCCCATACGTCAGATCCCCAAAAACTGTTCATGTTTCTCCTCCGAGGTCAAATTTTTATAACGATAGAACAAGTTCACATATTTGAGCGCATTAAATCGCTTATTTTTTGCTTTCAGTTGATAGATCACATCACCGTCGTAGATATTGACCTTATTGCGCCCTAATACCGTGACCGCCGAGATCGAGTCAAAAGCAAAAACACGATCGCCGCAAACAATACGGTCGCCGTATAATGCTATCGGCGCATCCTTTTGCAACATCCGCTTCTCTTTATAGGCCAACACCTCGATCAAATTCGCGCACTCTCGATAGAGCGGCTCCTTGAGATCGGCCAGCGTATCGGCGGCATTAACATATTGACACTGGTAGTCATACCACGGCCCGACATAGGTAAACGGGAAATCAAAGCCTACCCCTTGCAACCGTTTATTGGGCAGATAACGAATTTCTCTATGGCAGGTTAAACACCGTATGGTATCCTTATGGCTTTCAAAGGTAGTAAACCCACAGTAAGGACAGACATACATGGCGCGTTCCAAATACTGGGCGCTTTGTTTATGCCGAAATTCCCCATCCTCTCTTGCCTCATCCACGGCAAGACCTTTGGTAATGCGTTCCATCAACTGCTCATTCGAGAGGGCTTTCACCTCTTCGGGCTCAATGACTTCCGATACATAAGAGCGCATCCGCCCTTTACGGATCACATCACTCCAACGAGGTTGAACGCCGTAGCCGCCCTCGATCCGGAACAACGCCACGGGAAGACCCAATTTTTTGACCAAGGGCACAACGGCGGGGTTGATATAGCCGGTACGCCCCGAAAAAGTACGGTTACCCTCAGGCGCCATACCGATGGTGCCGCCCTCTTTCGCCACTTTCAAGCAGTTCATAACAGCGCGAATATCGGTCGTCTGTTTCTTAATGGGAATGGGCGCGACCAAAAAGCGGATAACCGAAGAGATCCAGCCCTTGGAGAACAGGTCTTCCGATGCAATATAGTAAACCGCACCGCGAAAAGCCAGCCCGACAAAAAACTGATCAAAAGCCGTCTGGTGATTAAACAGGATCAGATACTGACGGTCGCCCTGCTCCTTGAATTTCTCCACACGCATACCATAGAGCAGATAGGAAAAAGGCCCGATCAGGACCCTTAAAACATTTCTTACCCAGCCATGGCGGCGTTTGCGCCATGTTTCTTTTTTCTTTTTCATGATTTCATCTCCGGCAATGCTTGAATGGTTAACTCCTGCAGACGCTCTCCAATGCTCTCAAGCGCCGTATACATCACCGCGCGATCGGCATCAGTGATATCCCGACCCGCCTGTTCAACGGCGTGCTGAGCCAATTCACGGATGCGATCGGCCAATATACGCCCCTGCTCAGTCAACTGCAATTTAGCTCGGTAACGGCCGGAATCTTTGACCACCAGCCCCTTTTGCTCCAGCGCCGCAACGGCACGGGACACATCGGCCTTATCTCGACTGCAATACTCACCCAACCGAGCCGCCGTGATCCCCTCCTCGTGCCGACGAAGCACCACAAGATACACGGCATTGATGCCGCGAAGCCCGTATTGCTCCATGACTTCATTCATCAGCCGATGCACGTGATAGGATATCTCGGTAACAGCCACCGCGAAGCGTTCAAATCGATCCATGTATGTATCCTTTTGCAAAATTGTTGATAAATCAACACGGTTATTTTACAAATTATTCACAAAAAAGTCAATCCATTCCGTCGAATTTAATCTGAATGTTTTGTGAAAACCGACTTACCCAACAGATGGTCGGCAATTTTATCGCTATGGATAATATAACTGCCGTGGCTCTCACCCGCAAACAGGGTAAAGGTCGCTTGCGGAATGGCATGGCAGATATTTAGCATAGCGTTCTGGCGGATCATATCGCGACTGCCCGCCGTCACCTCCACCGGCACGTCAATGGCCTGTAACTGCTCGTCGGTAAGATCAGGCTCGGTCAGCATCAGGCGAATGAGCGGGTTACGAGTAAAAGCATACTGCAATTTCATCCACCACAGATAAGGGCTCTTGATATCATCAGGGGTAGCGTTTACACCGCTGACCACCAGTTTTTTCAGCAGTCCCGGATACTGCGAAGCCACAAGCAACCCAACAATACCGCCATCGCTAAATCCATACAAAATCGGCTTTTCCAGCCCCATGACCTTGATAAAACAATAGACATCGCGAGCCATATCCTCATAATGATACTCGCTGACCTTGCCGCTTCTTCCGTGCCCTCGGGTATCGGGCAGATAGACGGTATAGCGCTGTGCCAGTTTCTCGGCCGCCTCCTCGAAGATCTCATGGGTCTCGCCGTTGCCGTGGAGCAGAATGATCGGCTCACCCTCCCCCATCTTTTCATAAAATATGTCAATTCCGTTTACTTTTGTAAAATGCATGGTTTCTCCTTTACTCGATCACAACGGGAAATTCCCGATAGTCACTGCCCGCCGCCTGTATGCTAGAGGTAAATGTATGCCAAAGATCATTCACTTTTATATCCTCCGCCAACCCCACAAAACCTTTGTCATCAGCCGCCACGTGCTGAACGATAGGCAGAGTAGCGTTCTCCCGCATCTGCCCCAACACGTCGGTAGCGCTCTTGCGAAAACCGAGAACACGGATATATTCGGGGGCTTTCTCCGACCGCGCCAGCCCCAGATACGCGCGCATCAAGATGCGGCTGATGCGGGAGCGGGCATAGCGCTTGCTCTTAATGATTTCCATTACCTGTTCCAGCGATGTGCCCTGCCGCACCGCCGTTACGATCTTGTGCTCCAAGCCCTCCGACACGTCGGGGATCTTGGCAAAATCCTGCACGCTCATACCCCGCAACTGTGCCAGCATCGCCCGTTCCATATCCTTTACGAATACGGGTTGGGTTAGTAGTGACATCACAAAATCGGGGACATATTGTTCTATCGACTCTCCCGCTTTAAGCATCTCGCGACAGGCGGTCGCTCCCGCCGTGTCGGCATCCCGCCCATCGTGCGGCGCGCCGGCACGTAAAATCGCATGAGGGGTCAACCTTCCCTTAGCTGCCATAAGATACTCAATCCCTAACAGATCGTTGGGATTGCCCAGCAGTGCCGCATCTTCACATACCTTACTCAACGCCCGCTGCCGTGCTGCAGGGTAGGATACACCATTTTTTAATTCTTCCTTAATGGCCGCATCCAGTCCCTCTTGTTGCAAGGCATCGGCCACTCGCTGCAAACGAGTAATATCCCCGCACTCGCTGCCAAAGCACAGGTCGGTCACCACACCGGTGTTGATCAGCGTTTCGACGGCCATACGAGCAAACCCCTGCGCACTGGAGAGGGCGCCGCAGACGGGCAGTTCCAGCACCACATCAGCACCACCGCGCAGAGCCATCTCGGTACGGTTACGCTTGGAGCAAACGGCAGGCTCGCCTCGCTGAACAAAGGCGCCGGACAAAACGACAACGATCTTATCGAACCCCATCGCCCTTGCCGCCTGTATTTGATAGGCATGACCGTTATGAAAGGGGTTATATTCGGCTATAATTCCGAGAATTGACAATTTTCCTTACCTCTTTTGTAAAAAATGGGTTGATTATTGTGAAAGGATTTATTATAATTATAACTGTTAATTAAAAAATAATCAAGAAATACATGCAAGGAGTTTATTATGAAAATATTGGTAATCAATGCAGGCAGTTCTTCCCTTAAGTATCAGTTGATCGACATGGATAACGAAGCCGTTATTGCCAAGGGCAATTGCGAGCGTATCGGTATCGACGGTCTGATCGGTCATAAGACGGCTTCGGGCGTTGAGATCAAGAAAGAGTTGTCCTTCCCCACTCATAAAGAAGCGTTCATGGCTGTTGTGGACGTGCTCACCACCGGTGAGGGCAAGGTCATTGACGACGTTTCGGAAATCTCCGCGGTTGGTCATCGCACCCTGCACGGCAGTGAGAAGTACAAGGAGTCCATGCTCATTACCGATACGGTTATTGACGATGTTATGGAATTCCGTGAGCTTGGCCCTCTGCACAACCCGCCTCAGGCCATCGCCATGCGCGCCTGCCAGGAAGTGTTCGGCAAGGATATGCCGATGGTTGCCGTGTTTGACACTGCTTTCCATCAGACCATGCCGGCCAAGGCCTACATGTTTGGCATTCCCTACGAGTATTATGAGAAGTACTCCATCCGCCGCTACGCCTTCCACGGTACTTCCCATCGCTATATCTCCTACACCTACGGCCAGATGAAGGGCTCCAACGAAGGCACCCGTGTCATCACCTGCCATCTGGGCAACGGCTCCTCCATTGCCGCTATCAAGGACGGCAAGGTCGTAGACACCTCGATGGGTCTGACTCCGCTGGACGGTTTCATCATGGGTACTCGTTCGGGCGGTATTGATCCTTCGGTCGTGACCTATATCATGAACAAGGAAGGCCTCACCCCCGATGAGATGGCCAACATGATGAACAAGAAATCCGGTTTCTTGGGCATTTCCGGCATTTCCAGCGATTGCCGCGACATTCAGAAACCCGCTTCCGAGGGCAACGAACGTGCGCAGTTGACTCTGGACATTCTGGTTTATCAGATCAAGAAGTTCATCGGTGGTTATGCTGCCCCTATGGGCGGTGTGGATGCCATCATCTTCACCGGCGGTATCGGTGAGAACGATGCCGAAATTCGCAGACTGGTTTGCGAAGATATGGAATATCTGGGGCTGGTTGTCGATCCCGAACTCAACAAGCAGGCTTCCCGCCGCGATGCCAAGTTCTCGGCTGCCGACTCCAAGGTAGAGGCTTGGGTACTGCCCACCAACGAAGAATTGATGATTGCCCGCGACACCAAAGAGATCGTGGAAAAACTCTGATTTTGAAAAAAGATCAGCCCGAACCCACGGTTCGGGCTATTCTTTTCCTAACTTGGATATACTGTTATTATCAAATCTAAAGGACTCTGTTATGGAACACGATATTTCTTGCGTACTAAAAACGGTCAATCGTCTGCATTTTATTGGCATCGGCGGGGTAAGCATGAGTGCCCTGGCCCTGATCATGCAGTCCAACGGCTATACGGTGGCCGGTTCGGACATGAATCGGGACAACTGCAAGGTGCTGCTGGATAACGGCGTAACGGTGTATGACACCCATACGGCCGACAACCTTAAGGATGCGCAGGCCGTCGTCTATACAGCCGCCATCAAAGAGGATAACCCTGAACTTTCTGCCGCCCGCGCGGCAGGACTTCCCTGCTTTGAGCGTGCCGATCTGCTGGGCGCTATTATGAAAAACTATGATTGTCCCATCGGTGTGGCAGGCACGCACGGCAAGTCTACCACCACATCCATGATCTCCTGCATTTTGCTCGACGGCGGGGTCGACCCGACCATTTCCATCGGTGCCAAACTGCCCGAGATCGACAGCAACTATTACATTGGACATAAGGACTATTTCGTCTTTGAATCCTGTGAATATGCCGGTTCTTTCATGAAATTCTTCCCTAAGATCTCGGTGGTACTTAACATTGACGAGGATCATCTGGATTTCTATCGGGATATTGACGATATTGCCGACGCCTTTGCCCGATATGTGGAAAATACTCTGCCCGACGGTCTGCTCATCACCAATG
>JAZNSU010000070.1:0-7831 GCA_045591385.1 Eubacteriales bacterium | reverse complement strand
CTTGATCGGTGAGGCCGAATTGGTCATCTTTTCCCTCTACCCCAAGGTCTTTATCGAGTGGATCCAAGACAATCAGCAATTTTTTAAGTCGGGCGCTCTGCTGACCGACGTTACGGGTGTCAAAACCTCGGTCGTCTATGACATTCAGAATATTTTGCGGGACGATGTAGAGTTTATCGCCGCCCATCCCATGGCGGGTAAAGAGGTCTACGGTGTGGAGAACAGCGATGAGCGCATCTTCCACGGCGCCAACTACATTGTCACCCCCACCGAGAAAAATTCCCAATCGGCTATCCAAGACTGCCTGGAGATTGGCAAATTGCTGGGATTCGGCAAGGTCTGCGTACTCTCGCCCGAGAAGCACGACGAGATGATCGGCTTTGTATCGCAGTTGACCCACTGCATCGCCGTATCGCTTATGACCTGCTATGACGATGACGAAAAGTTACAGGATTATACGGGCGACTCCTTCCGCGATTTGACCCGTATCGCCCGCATCAATGACGAAATGTGGAGCGAACTGTTTTTGTTGAATAAAGAACCTCTTTTGGCTCAAATGGATCGGTTTTTGGATGAATTTTCCCGCCTGCGCCGCTCGCTTTCCGACGGCGATCGGGACACCATGCGGCAGATGATGAAAAAATCGACCGCCCGCCGCGCCTTATTTGACAAGAAGTAAAAAGGAGACCCTACCCCATGAATATGAATTTTAAGCGCAAACTCCCCATTCCTCTCGAAGTCAAGACCCAGTTCCCGCTGACCGAGGCCATGGCCAAGATCAAGGCCGAGCGGGATGCGGAGATTAAATCCATTCTCAACTCCGCGTCCGATAAATTCCTGCTGATCATCGGCCCTTGCTCGGCCGACCGCGAGGACTCGGTCATGGACTACATCTCCCGCTTGCGTGAGGTGCAGGAGAAAGTCAAAGACAAGATCGTCATCGTGCCCCGCATTTATACGGGAAAACCCCGCACCACGGGCGAGGGGTACATGGGGCTGTTGCATCAGCCCGATCCATCGGGCAAACCGGATATTTTTAAGGGTATCTTGGCGGTACGTCAGTTTCATATGCGGGCGCTGTCGGAAACGGGATTTTCCTGCGCCGACGAGATGCTCTATCCCGAAAACCACCGATACCTGTCCGATCTGTTAGGATACGTAGCCGTCGGTGCCCGTTCGGGCGAGGATCAGCATCACCGCCTAACGGCGTCGGGCATCAATATCCCCGTCGGCATCAAGAATCCGACAGGCGGCGATCTGTCGGTCATGGTCAATTCCATCACTGCCGCCCAGCGTCCCCACACCTTTATCTACCGCGGCTGGGAAGTGGAAAGCACGGGCAACCCTTATACCCACGCCATTCTGCGCGGCTATGTCAACAAGCGGGGGCAGAATCAGCCCAACTACCATTATGAAGACCTGATCCGTACCTATGAGATCTACGCAAAGAGCGGCCTTGCCAATCCGTCCGTTATCATTGATACCAACCATGCCAACTCGGGCAAGCAGTACGATCAGCAGCAGCGCATCGCCGAGGAAGTGCTCTACAACCGCCGCCATAACGCCGACATCGGCAAGATGGTTAAGGGCTTCATGGTGGAAAGTTACCTCGTAGACGGTTGCCAGAAACCCGAGGGCACCACCTACGGCCAGTCGATCACCGACCCTTGCATGGGCTGGGAGAAGACCGAGAAATTTATCTATACCGTAGCCGAAAAACTTTAATATTCTGTAAATTCCCAACATTTGGCTTTAAAAATTCCCTCCGTTATGATATACTAAAGAAAAACGGAGGGATCTTTTTATGAAAAAACTGTCTGTTGTCTTGCTCGTCACGCTCTTGCTCAGCCTTTGCAGTTGCGCATCGGTCCCCAACGGAGCGGAGATCTTTGACATCAAAGATCCCCAATATATTGATCTATCCTATATCGAAAACACCACCCTAAACGCCAATGATCTGCATATAGACGACACTGCCGATATGGAATCCCTTTTGGATCTGCTTAATGGCTTGACGCTTACTGAAATTGAGCAGGAGAATACACCTCTCAATCATTACGGTATCCGTATTCAGGGAGAACACGCGGTGCGCGATATTATCGTCAGTGGTCCCATTTTCCATTGTGGTTGGACGGGAAAGGTATATCGGGCCGACAAGGATATCACCGAAGAGTTAAAAGGGTACTTGACTCGTGACATAGGCACGGTCAGCAGTGGGAAAGACCTCTTTCAGACCGATTCGATTGCCCGCATCACCGTCACCAATGCCCAGTGGGAAGAGATGGAAATGACCGATATGTCGCAAGCCGTTGAAGCCCTATCAGCGCTGACACTGACCCGTGCAAACACGCCCCAATTAGAGGGTGGATTACAAACAAGCCTGTATTTGCACGACGGCAGCAGTATCGGCATCACCTTTGGCGGCGATCTCATGCAGGTCAATAACAAGGTGTACCAGGTCGACACCGATATTTCGCAAATTTTCTCTAAGGTTGTGCATCCCGAATCTTGACAAAACGGGAGTCGGGGTATATACTAAGACCAACGGATCCATGAAGGATACCATTTGATTTTTTTATTTGACAACGATACTATGAAAGTGTCATGATCTCCCAGAGGTCGTGACACTTTTTTTATGCAAAGGAGAATGAAAATGAACAAAAAAATTCGTAATTTGGTTATGGCCGCCCTCTTTTTGGCGATGGCCTTTGTCCTGCCCTTTCTGACGGGGCAGATTCCCGAGATCGGGTCGATGCTCTGCCCGATGCATATTCCCGTTTTGCTGTGCGGCTTCTTCTGCGGCTGGCCGTGGGGCTTGGTCGTCGGGCTGATTGCCCCGCTGCTCCGCTCTTTCACGCTGGGCATGCCGCCCCTGTTCCCGACTGCCATTTGCATGGCCTTGGAACTGGCCGCCTACGGTGCGGTATCAGGGCTGATGCATAAACTCCTGCCCCGCAAGAAGCCCTATGTCTATCTGTCGCTGATCACCGCCATGATCGTCGGACGGCTGGTATGGGGCGGGGCGATGTATCTGTGTTTAGGGGTCAGCGGCGAAACCTTTACCCTCGCTGCCTTTCTCGCCGGCGCCGTCACCAACGCCCTGCCGGGCATACTCGTACAACTCGTGCTGATCCCGATATTGGTTATGCTCTTAGATAAAAAAGATGGTTCACTTTCGTGAACCATCTTTTTTAGTCTTTGTTTTTCGTTTCTTCCAGAATGGCATCAATGTCGTCCAAAAACGGGGATTCGATCTTGAGTTCTTGGGTCATCTGCGGTTCTTCCTTTTTCTCCTCGGTCGGCGGGGTTTTTGGCTTTTCTTCCCAGCCCAGCACCATGGACAGGAGCAAAATGATGATAAAAAACAGGGGGTTAAAGCGGAAGACCAGCGTGGTCACCACCGCCTGCACAACACCCAGCACCGCCGCCATCAGCGCAATGATCCCCCAGATGGCGCCCATGACCTTGTGCTTTTTCTCCCAGTCCATCAGCCCCAGCATGGCGGCACAACCGGCATAGCCGATCAGCCCCGGCAGATACAGCCAGCGGGAAGCGGTGGGAATCGCCCAACCCAAAATAAAGAGAATTAAACTTATGCCAAAACAGGCAAATAAAATCAATTTTTTACGGTTCATTTTCCATTTCCTCTCTTTTTTCCAGTATAACATCTTTCAGATAAAAAAGCAATGTCTCTCTTTGATTGGGCACCCGTTCGCTCACGACCGCATCCAACAGTTGCCTCAAGGCGACTCCGATCTGCTGCGACGGCAGTCCCAGATCGGCACCGCTCACCGCCAACTGCCCCACGCTCAGACACTCGCCCGCCTCCACACATTCGCACAACATTTCGCCCAAACTTTTAGTATCCTTTCCCTGTGCCGCCCACAGCGAGAGCAGGGCATCGGCATCTTCCACGCCGTATTCGGCCGCCAAGCGCCGCACCCCGATCCGATCGGTGGGGATGGGATGACTGAGTGCCGCCGTCAACCGTGCCACCGCCTTTTTCTCTATCTTCGTCAAGCACAAATTGCGTGTCACGTCAGCGCCCGACAAATGCCCAATCAGCACCAGCCGCAAAACGAAATCGAGCGGGGCAGACAATGTCCACGCCTCGATTGTCCCAACATCGGGCAAGATCGGTTTCCAAACGGGTAAAAAATCGTTCCATATCCGCGCGCAATCGGGCAATCCCAGAATGCCGCGCAACTCTTCGGTCACCCGCTCCTTGGCGATACAGGCAAGGGTGGGCGCCGCCTCGTTCATGGCCTGCGCCGTATGCGGTTCCACCGCAAAGCCCAGCCGTACCGCAAAGCGGACGCCTCGCAGAATACGCAGGGCATCTTCCTCGAACCGCAAACTGGGCTCGCCCACGGCGCGGATGATGCCCGCCTTGAGATCGGCTTCGCCGCCGAACGGATCGCAAAGCCCCCGCTTAGGGTGCCACGCCATGGCGTTGACGGTAAAGTCCCGCCGCGCCAGATCTTCGCGAATATTTAAGGTGAACACCACCGCATCGGGACGGCGGTGATCCTGATACCCACTCTCGGTACGGTAGGTGGTAATTTCAATGGGATGATGGTTGATAATAGGGGTAACGGTACCGTGAGAAAGCCCCTGCAAAATACAGCGGGTATCCCCGAACACATCCAGCATCTGCTTGGGTGTGGCGTTGGTGGTCAGGTCAAAGTCGTGCGGCACTTCGCCCCGCAGCCAATCTCGCACACAACCGCCCACCATCCAGACCTCATAGCCGCTCTTTTCCAACATTCGCATGGCTTGTTTGACATAGTCGGGTAACATCTTTCTCCCCCCTTTTCTTGTATTATAACCCATTCATTTCCATACTTCAATAAAAAAGTTCTCGACATATCGCCCGAATCTCGTTATACTATTATACAGATAGGAGTTGAAACCATGAAAAAATTGATTTGTTTGTGTATCGTTGCCGTTTTGGTGCTGGGTTGTCTGTCGGGTTGTGTGATGGGCAAGACGGCGCTGTTATTGGTGGAGGACACCCGCACCGACCAGACCCAACTGCTCTGGGCCGGCTTTGCCCAAAAGGCGAAAAAACTGGGGCTCAAACCGATTCTGGTGGGGCTGGCCGATGACACCGAAGTCCAATACACCTCCTACCAACTGTGGGAGCAGGCGGTAGCCGAGCATGACCCTCATGTGGTGGCCGTGGTCGGGCTGACCGCCTTGGATGAATCCTACTCTTTCCTGACCGAGCGGGAAAGCCCCGTAGTGGCCGTCAATCCCGCTGCCGAACTGACCATTCCCGATGTATTTTGCGTGAGCGGGGCTACCGATGTCGCTCTGGCCCGCATGGCCGCCGCGCGCATCATCGAGATGGAGCCGCCCGATTCGGGGCGCATCCGTCTGCTCTATAACCGCGATAACGAGGAAGTGAATCAAGTCTTTGTTTCAATGCTGGAAGAAGCCGATTATCTGAATTTGGAATGTACCCCCCTGTCAGGACGTGTGAGCGAACAGTCCATTCTCAACAGCTTTACCGAGGACACCGTGGCGGCCTATAACGGCAGTTCGTACGACACCGAGGCTACCGATATCAGCAACTTCATCCTGTCGGGTGCCACCCGCGCCCATCTGACAGCACTGCAAGCCGGTCAGGCCTGTGCCATATACTGCCGTGACTATGAAACCATCGGCAAACAAGCCGCCGATGCCTGTGCCAAAGCCCTGCGGGGCAAGGAGCCAACCGCCATTTCCGTGGAACCCATCCTTATCACATCCGCCGGTCCCGACCGAAGCGGCGCCCAATACTGGCTCAAGCTCTATGAATAACCGTTTTGCCTGCCCTCTGCGGCGGGCAAATTTTTTTCTTGATTTTTCAACATTTCTGTGTTATCCTTAAATATGTTAACAGATTATGAAAGTGAAGGATGACAAATATGGCAAGACGTAGTGACGGCGTGCAAGTCAAAGACTTAGAGCCGCTCATGAGGATTATCCCCTATATCATGTATGATCGCATCGATGCACTTAACTATAATTACGAAGAAGTAGACTGTTCGGTACTGGATGCCTATATTAAAAACTACACCAAATCCGAACTAACCTACATGCACATTCTGATCGCCACCTTTGTACGCACCATGCACAAATTCCCCGAACTCAACCGTTTTATCGTTGACGGGAAATTGTACCAACGGGACGCGATCACTATGAGTTTTAATGTGCATCGCTCTTTGCGTGGAGAAACCTGCGAAACCGTGCTCAAGATCGGCTTTAGCGGCACCGAAACACTGGCGCAGGTGTGCGAAGCACTGGATGCCGCCATTGCCGAAAATACCGCGCTTGGCGAGAGCAACGATACCGATGATTTGGCTAAAGTGATCATGGCCATTCCGCCTTTCCTGTATAAGCCTGCCGTGCGGTTCTTGATGTGGATGGATCGGCATAACATTCTGCCCAAAGATATTATTGAGGCTTCTCCTTTCCACACCTCGTTCTACATAACCAACCTCAAATCCTTAGGGATCGGGACGGTGTTGCACCACATTTACAACTTCGGCACCTGCAGTCAGTTTGTGTCGATGGGGAAAGAGCGGTACATCCCCGTTGTGGACAGCAAGGAGCACATTACCATCAAGAAAATGCTCCAGTTGGGGCTGACCATTGATGAGCGCATCTGCGACGGCTTGTACTTTGCCCGTGCCGTGCGGTACATGAAAAAACTGATGGCACACCCCGAAATGTTGGAAAACGAGATCGAATAATGAAAATACCCATCGAAAACGGTGGGTATTTTTTCCGTTTGCCCTTGCCAGCGCAGAAAAATTGTGTTATCATAATGTATATATTGCGTTATTATGCCTAAAAAGGAGTACGAACATGGCAGAAGAACAATTATTCCGCACCGCCATCAGTGGTTTTAACAAAGACGATGTTATCGCCTACATAGAGGGTATCAACCGTGCCGCCGCCGAAAATCAGGATTGGTTTGATCGGCAGACCAAGGCTATGGCTGACACCATTAAGCGGTTGACCAAGGAGAATAATGCTCTCAAGGCCGCCGGTGCCGATCCTGTCGCTCTGGAACAGTTGCACAAGCAACTGGAGGAGAAGACACAGGAATGTGAAGCCGTCCGTCAGGAGTTGGCGGCCGCGAAGCAGAAGGCCTCCGTTCCCGGTATCGGGAATGAGCAGTTGCGTACCCGCATTGAAGAGATCATCCGCGAGCGTGAGCGTATGCAGCAGCAGATCGCCGCTTACAAGGCCGAGGTCGAGCAGTTGCGCGAAGGCGCCCCCTCCGATTCGGCTGAACTGGAAGCCGCCAAAAATCAGATCTTGGATCTGCAGACCAAGTTGGCACAGGCCGGTCAACCTCTCACCGAGGAAGAAACCAAGGCTCGCATTGCCGCGGCTGAGGAACGTGCCACCTCCGCTACCATGCAGTTGGCGCAGATGCAGACCCAGTTTGAGTCGGTTCGCGCCCAGTTGTTGCAGACCCAGTCGCAAGCCGCCCGTCAGATCGACGAATTGACCTTGCAAAACCGCCAGTTGTCGGCTCGGCTTAACGGTACGTCCTATACCGCCCCCGTCTATTCGGGCGAGCTTCGTCTGCGGGAAGCGCAGGATCGGGTAACGGCGCTGGAACAGGAATTAGCCGCCGTGCGTGCCGAGAATGAGCGTTTGCGCTCCCAGTCGACCATGCACCCCGACGAACTGCGCAGCCTGTACGATAAGAGCCGTTTGTACGACGATATTAAAAATAACGTCGGTCGCATCATTACCGAGGCTCGCAAAAAAGCCAATGATATGGTGGCTGAAGCGGAGATGTCCCGCAACGAGATCCTGCATCAGGGCA
>JAZNSU010000069.1:0-7048 GCA_045591385.1 Eubacteriales bacterium | reverse complement strand
ACATACCGCTTCTCCAACTGACCCTTTTCCTGACGCTCGCCCGTCTTTTTCTTCTTGGGGGGCGGACCGGAAATGGTCTGAGTCGCACCGGGGGTAGGCCCTTTACGCTCAGCGGGCGCATCGGCCGGCTTAGGCGCCGGTTTTTTCGCCGGTTCGGGCTTCGGCTCGGCCTTGGGTGCCGGCTTGGGTGTGGGTTTGGGTGCGGGTTTAGACGCAGGCTTAGCGGCGGGTTTGCTCGGTGTCGCATGAGCCTTAGGCGCATTGAGGGCCTCCATATAAGCGGCGACATTCTGGTTGCCGTGCTTTAGGGTAATAACCTCAAAGAGCATATCCAATTCTTTGGCGCTCAGGGGCGCCATATGATTTTTCGGGCGGGTCGAGTACTTTTCCAGCAGATCCATGATCTCATTGCTGGAGATACCGATATCCTTTCCGAATTCATGTACTTTGTATTTTAACGGTGTATCACTCACTGTACTGCCTCCTTATTCTCCAATGCTGTGTCCAACATCTTGCGAAAGTTTTTGTCTGCCACCGAGAAGATGCCAAAGGGTTTTAATCCACAGGCATTTCCCAGTTGCGACATGGTATAGTCCACTCGGATCGGGTCAAGCCCCAAGGCATTGCCTTGTTCTTCAACCAGACGGACGGTGCGGGGCGAAAGATCGCTCGCCGCATACAATCCGAAACCCTTGCCGCTACCTAATGCGGCAAAGACCTCATCCCGACCCCGCAACAGTTTTCCTGCTCTGCGAGCCAATCCGAGATTTGATAAGAATTTATCCTTCAAGTGCGGCCAACTCCTCTTCCAGCGCATCATAAACCTCAGCCGGAATGGTCGTTTCCAGCGAACGGTCGATCCGCTTGGATTTGCGTGCCTTTTTCAGACAATCGGCACAACGGCACAGGTAGGCGCCACGCCCCGGTTTCTTGCCGGTCAGATCTATACTGATCTCACCCTCGGGACTTCTCACCACCCGTACCAGCTCCTTTTTCGGCTTACTCTCGCCGCAACCGGAGCACATGCGCATGGGGATTTTGCGTACCTTCACGCCAAACTCCCCCTTAGTTCTGACCGCTCAGGGCAGACAGCGGCTTGATATCCACCTTGTAGCCGGTGAGTTTGGCCGCCAGACGGGCGTTCTGACCTTCCTTACCGATGGCCAGCGACAACTGATCGTCATTCACAATGACCGAGCAGGTCTTCTTGCTCTCATCGGCCTGTGCCGACAGCACAACGGCAGGCGACAGCGCCGCCGTTACATACAGAGCCGGATCGGCATTGTACTTGATGATATCGATCTTCTCGCCCTTGATCTCATCAATGATGGTGGAGATACGGCTGCGCTTTTGGCCGATGCAAGCACCGACAGGATCGACGGCAGGATCGTTGCTCATTACGGCAACCTTGGTACGGCTACCAGCCTCACGGGCTACCGACATGATCTCCACCGTGCCGTCCTGCACCTCAGGCACTTCCATCTCAAACAGACGGCGCACCAGACCCGGATGGGTACGGGAGAGTAGCACTTCGTTATACACGCGACCGCGATCCTTCTCCTTGCGGCGCACTTCAACAACATAGACCTTGATACGGTCGCCCTCGCCGATGGTCTCCCGCGGGATCATTTCCCGTACGGGCAACAGCACTTCATACCGACCGATGCTCAGCACGGCGGCCTTGATCTTCAGGTCGATACGCTCAACGACACCGGTAACAATCTCACCCGTCTTCTCGGTAAACTCGCGAGTCAGCGATCCGTAAACGGCCTCGTTGATGCCCTGAACGATAACGTTCTTACCAACCTTGGCGGCAATACGACCGAAGCGGCTGGGATCGAGATCGACCTCGGCCACGTCGCCCAGTTTGTATTTTCTGCTGATCTTTTTGGCATCATCCACATAGATTTCCACCAGCGGATCAACCACCTCTTCCACGACCGACTTACGCACGAAGAAGCGCACCGTTCTCTTTTCCTCGTCGAACGCGGCGTCGATGTTCTCGGGTTGCATATCCATGTTCTTCTCTTTTTTCACGGCGGCGATGATGGCCGCCTTGATCTTTTCGAGCATATACTCTTTCTTGATGCCCTTTTCCTTTTCTAACAGGGTAAGCGCCTCATAGAATTCGCTGTTTGCAGACATTTTTCTTTATTCCTCCTTAAAATTCAAAGACCGTTCTTGCTTTTGAAATGTTTTTTATATCCACGGCTACTTCGACTCCGTCTACCGTTACGGTACACCGCCCGTCACCGTACTGTACCAGATCCCCGGTCAGTTCCTTTTTCCCGTCCACCGCCTTAAACAGACGAAGATTGACCTTTTCACCCACATAGGCTTCAAAATGCCAATCCATCCGTAGGCGGCGTTCAATGCCGGGGGAACAAACCTCAAAAATATAGGAGTGGCTGATGAAATCGGCCTCGTCCAGCGGATCGGACAATGCGCGGGAGACTTTCTCGCAGTCATCCGCACCGATGCCCTGCTCGCTGTCGATATAGATGCGCAGGAAATACTCACTGCCCTCTTTGACAAATTCGGTATCCCACACCGTATATCCCAATTCCTCCACGATCGGCGTTGCTAATTCCAGCAACTTTTCGGCTGTATTTTGCGCCACGAACACCCCTCCGTTTTTCATATAAAATGCACTCAAGAGCAGGGCCGAAACCCTGCTCTTGACATTACCATGTTTTATTGTATCATAAGAATTTCCAAAAATCAAGCCTTTTTTATTTCTCCAGCTTAATTTTAGATCCTTCCAGTCCGTCGGCATCGTCCAGTTTACAGTTAAACGCGCGGATGGTGCGCAACGTGCCGCAACCGCGAAGTCCTACCACCATCGTCACCTTGGTGCTGCTGATATCCAGCGTTTCCAGTGTCGGCAGCGAAATGATGGGGGTGACATCCTCGATCGGGTTATCCGACACGTTAAGAGTGCGCAAGGTACGGATGCCGCTGACGGTCGAAAGGGACTTGATATTGCAATCAACCAACGTCAGCGAAGTCACACCCGTCTGCCGCAACGCCGATAGATCGCCGATCTTGTTGCCGGACAGATCAACAGTGACCAGCCCCGTCAACTTCGAGAGCGCCGCAATATCGGAAATGCCGCAGTTGACCGCCGTCAACGTTTCCAGCGAGGAGAGGGATGAGATGCCGCTGAGCGCGGACAGTTTGTTGTTGGAAATGTCCAGGCTCTTGATCCCGCCCAGCCCATTGAGCACCATCAGCGAGGTCAGTCCGTTATCGGCCAGCGATAATTCGGTCAGAGATTTACTCCCCTTGAGCCCCGAAAGATCTTCTATCTTGTTGCCGACCAAGATTAGCTTGGTAAACTTCTCCAGTTTTTCCAAGCCCTCTATCTTCGTCAGTTTGTTGTTGCAGGCCGATAGGGCGGTCAGCCCTTTCATGCCGGACAGGGGGGCCGTGGAGGTCAGTCCGTTATTATCCACCGTCAGGTGGGTGATCTGGGTGGCCTTGGCGATCTGCTTGAGGCTGTCGTTGGTAACGGCACAGTTATCTAAGGTCAGTTTGCGCAAGGTGGGAATCTCGGCCAGTACCGAGAAGTCGTCGATATGACTCTGGTTATACAGATGAATCTCGGACAGATTGACAAACTCCTTGAAATCTTCCAACGAGCGAATGGACTTGCTGGAACTCAGTTCAAAGGTATTGAACGAGGTGATCTTATCGAGCATTGAATAGGTCAGTTTCTGCGACTGGGACACACCCAGAACGGCATGCGCCAGTTGCGATACGCCCGCATCCTTAAACTCAAAGACGGCGTTACCGTCACGCACGGTATAGGTGGCTTCAAACGGAGCGCTGACCAGTCCGGCCTGCGACATGGCAAACCCGCGCAAGGTCAGCGTACCATGCTCAACCGTAAAAGGATCCTGATACACCGACGATTTCACCGTCGGTTCGGTACCGTCATTGGTATAATAGATCACCGAGCCCTCTTTGACCGAGAGTTCTACGCTGATCGGCTCGCCGTAAGAACCGGGCTCGACCGAGAAGGTCACATCCCCCGGTTGGTTGCGGTTGATCTTCAGCAACACATGCTCATTAGTGATCTGCTGCATAAAGGCATACGCCCCTTCGATATCCCCGCGAAAAACCATGGCCTTGGTTTTGAAGGCATAAAACTCATACGTAGCGGGAGACAGGCTGATGCCGCGCATGGCGGCCTCTTCCATCTTTTCATACTCTTCCATGCCCTCATACGCTTTACACAGCCCGATCCGAGCGGGGATAGAGCCCTCCTGCGATTTGAGTGCACGCTCATAATGCCCCACGGCCTTCTGGTAGTTGCCGGCGGCCAGAGCGGCATCGCCGTGAGATACCAACTGGTCATGCGAGCCGACCGCACCGGTGGCCAGTGCGATAATACCCAGCACCAGCGCCGCCGCAACCAGACAGGCACCAAAGCCAATGAAGAAGACCTGCATGAATTTTTTGGGATCTATTTTGTTTTGAGTAACAGCCGGTTGATTGGGGTTGGATTGCATATCCTTTCACCTTCCTAACCTGTTATTATGCGTTAGTCACGCTCGACAATAGGTACATAGTTATGCCGTCCCTCAATGGCTTTGTAGGCGGGACGGATGATGCGGTTGCCTGTCATCAATTCTTCCAAACGATGGGCACACCAGCCGACCACACGCGCCGAGGCAAACAAGGGCGTATTGAGTTCCTCGGGAATGCCCAGCATCCGATAGACAAAGCCCGAATAGAGGTCAACATTGGCGCACATAGCCTTGCGGTCACCCTTGATCTCACAGAAAACTTCGGGGGTCAGACGTTCGACCGATTCAATCAGTTCAAATTCGTCGATCATATCCTTGACCAAAGCCAGATCACGGGCACTCTTCTTGAGTTGCACGGCACGAGGATCAGACAGAGTATAAATGGCATGACCCATACCGTAGATGAGTCCCGACCCGTCGCCCGCCTCTTTGCGAACGATCTTGCGCAGATACTCCCGTACCTCATCCTCGTCTTTCCAGTTCTTGACATTGGATTTAATTTCTTCGAGCATATTGACCACCTGCGCATTGGCACCTCCATGCTTGGGCCCTTTAAGGGAACAAATGGCGCCGGCAATGGCCGAATAGGTATCGGTACCCGACGAGGTCAGAACACGGGTAGTAAAGGTAGAGTTATTACCGCCGCCGTGCTCCATGTGCAAAATCAAGCACAGATCCAGAAGTTTGGCCTCGGCATCGGTAAATTTCTTGTCCGAACGCAACATATAGAGAATACTCTCGGCCATGCTTTGTCCTTTTTGCGGGAAATGGAAATAGAGGGAACGCTTATCGTAATAACGCTTCTTGACCTGATAGGCCGCCACGGCAATGGAGGACATACGGCTGATCAGACTGATCGACTGCATGACCACATTTTCAATATCGGTATTGCCCGCCTGCTCATCGTATCCATACAGCGCCAGCACCCCGCATGCCATCTTGTTCATGATATCGGGCGAGGGGGCTTTCATAATCATATCTTCCACAAAGCCATAGGGCAGTTCAATAAACTCCCATAGCAGATCGTTGAACTTCTGCAATTCCTCTTTGGACGGCAGATGCCCAAACAGAAGCAAAAATGCGGTATCTTCAAACCCGAAACGATCGGCCTTTTGGAAGCCACGGATCAGATCTTCCACGTTATATCCGCGGTAGGTCAACTCTCCGTCGTGCGGAATTCTTTCTCCTTCATTCAACAGATAGCCGTGAACATTACACACATGAGTGCAGCCTGCCACAACACCCGTTCCGTCGGTGTTACGCAGACCCCGTTTGACATTATATTGATCATAATATTCCGGCGGAATGACGTTATCTTTCCGCAGAGTATTGCATAGACTTTCTATGAAACGCTCATCTTTTTTATCGCTGGGCAGCATTTCATTCTCTCCTTTAAGGGTATAGTATCGATATATTATACCGCATTTTCTATCTTTACACAAGTACATTTTGCAAACTTTCGAGGTAATGCCATGAAAAAGATCCTATTTACACTTTCCGTCCACATTCTCCTGCTTCTGCTTCTTCCCTTTTTATTATCCAAGGGGTGGACAGCCTCTCTGGCGCAGTACCGCCCCTCCCTCTCGGCGCAGGAAGAACCGACTGAGGTATACATTCCCGTGCTGGTGGACGATCGGGTCGAAGAATTGACACTGACCCAATATCTGTGCGGAGTCGTGGCGGCCGAAATGCCCGCATCCTATCCGCTTGAGGCTCTCAAGGCACAGTCGGTTGCCGCCTGCTCTTATATGGTCTACCGCTCCATTAACGAACCCGATGCCCCCGAACATCAGGGCGCTTGGGTCTGTAACGACCCCAGTCATTGCAAAGGGTATTTATCCCCCCTGCAGATGAAGCAACATTGGGGCGAGGAGCATTATAACGAGTACTACACCAAGATCGCCGCCGCCGTCAGCGCCGTGGCCGGACAGGTCCTAACCTATGAGGGACAACCGATCAACGCCGTTTTTCACGCCATCAGTGCCGGCAAGACCGAGCGGGCGGCCGATGTGTGGGGGCAGGATGTGGCATATCTGCAGGCAGTAGAGAGTTTTGTGGATGTCAACGCCACCCAATACCTGTCTACGGCTGAGTATTCTACCGAGCAACTCTATCAACTGCTTGCCATCACCAAGCCCGACATCGACAAGGGTCTTGCCGTCGGCACCGTCAGCCGCAGCAATTCGGGCGGGGTATTGTCGGCCGAGATCGGCGGGGTCACCTTTACGGGCGCGCAACTGCGCAGCACCCTCTCGCTTCGCAGTACCAATTTTGAGATCACCCGACAGGATGATACCTTCACCTTTACCGTCAAAGGCTACGGGCATTGTGTCGGTATGAGTCAGTACGGGGCAGGACAGTTGGCCGAGTCGGGCATGACCTATACCGAAATTCTGAAAACCTACTATACCGACGTGGAAATTACTCCCTACACCTTCGCTTGACAAGAAAGACAGGATAAGAGTATACTATACAAAAAACAAAGGATTGATATATGGATAGTTTACTGTTATCGG
>JAZNSU010000068.1:0-3865 GCA_045591385.1 Eubacteriales bacterium | reverse complement strand
CTTCTCGCCAAAGATGGCACGCAGCAAACGCTCCTCAGCCGTCAGCTCGGTCTCACCCTTCGGGGTAACCTTACCAACCAGAATATCACCCGCACGCACCTCAGCACCAATGCGGATAATACCGTTTTCATCCAGATCCTTGAGCGCATCTTCCGATACGTTCGGGATCTCACGGGTGATCTCTTCGCTACCCAGTTTGGTCTCACGGGCTTCCTGCTCATATTCTTCAATATGAATAGAGGTGTATACGTCTTCCTTCACCAAGCGCTCGGAAATCAAAACGGCGTCCTCGTAGTTATAACCCTCCCAGGTCATAAAGCCGATTAGCGCGTTTTTACCCAGAGCCAACTCACCGTTGTCGGTCGAAGGACCGTCTGCCAGCACCTCGCCCTTGACGATCTGCTGACCGATGTTCACGATCGGACGCTGGTTGATACAAGTGCCTTGGTTAGAACGCATAAACTTAGTCAGCGGATAGGTGTCGATGGTACCGTCTTCACACAGCACCTCGATCTTCTTGGCCGACACATCGTTGATGACACCGCCACGGCGAGCCACCACGCAAACACCCGAGTCCACAGCCGCCTTGTACTCCATACCGGTACCAACGATCGGCGACTCGGTACGAATCAGAGGCACAGCCTGCCGCTGCATGTTCGAACCCATCAATGCACGGTTGGCGTCGTCGTTCTCCAAGAACGGGATCATAGCCGTAGCGATGGATACCAGCATCTTCGGGGAAATATCTACATAATCTGCCTTCTCGGCTTCCACTTCGAGAATGTCGTTGCGGTAGCGGGCGGCAACCTTTTTGTTGACAAAACGACCGTTCTCATCGATCGGCTCATTGGCCTGTGCCACGATGAAGTTATCCTCACGGTCAGCCGTCATGTATTCCACTTCTTCGGTAACAATACCCGTTTCCTTGTCAATGCGGCGGTAGGGTGCCTCAATGAAGCCGTACTCGTTGATACGGGCAAAGGAAGACAGGTAGGAAATCAGACCGATGTTCGGACCTTCCGGAGTCTCGATCGGGCAAACACGTCCGTAGTGCGAATAGTGAACGTCACGCACTTCGAAAGAAGCACGGTCACGAGTCAAACCGCCGGGGCCGAGGGCCGACAGACGGCGCTTGTGAGTCAGTTCGGTCAGAGGGTTGGTCTGATCCATAAACTGAGACAACGGCGAAGAACCGAAGAACTCACGGATGGCGGCAATCACCGGTCTGGTGTTCACCAGCGCCGACGGCGTCACAATCTCGGAATCCTGAATGTTCATGCGCTCACGAATGCTTCTCTCCATACGGGCAAAGCCGATGCGGAACTGGTTCTGCAACAGCTCGCCAACGCTGCGGATACGGCGGTTGCCCAAATGGTCAATGTCATCGTCGGTACCGATATTGAAGTCCAGCCCCAGCATATAGTTAACAGAAGCAAAAATATCCTCAGGCAACAGATACAGCGGAATCAACTCATCATGACGGGCGATCAACTGTTTCTCGATCTCTTCCTCAGTCTCGCAGGACTCCATGATCTCCTGCAATACCGAGAAGCGCACCATCTCATTGATGCCGGTCTTCTCGGCATCAAAGGTGATAAACTTGGAGGCATCGACCATGCTGTTACTGAAGAACTTGAGTTCCGTTCCCTCAACATCCACATAAACGGTGTCCACACCGTTATCCTGAATGGTCATAGCCTGCTCTTTGGTCAGAATGGTGCCGGCCTCAAAGAGGACCTCACCGGTCAGCGGCGCAATCACGTCTTGGCTCAAGGTCAAGCCGGGCAGACGCTCGCCCAACGCCAGCTTCTTGTTGTACTTATAACGGCCAACACGGGTCAAGTCATAGTTGCGGCCGTTAAAGATCATGTTGTTGATGAAGGTCTCGGCGCTGTCTACCGTCGGAGGCTCACCGGGACGCAGCTTCTTATAGAGCTCAAACAGAGCCGACTGATAATCGTCGGTGCTGTCCTTCTCCAACGTCGCCATAATTTTGGGCAGATTGCCGAACGTATCAATAATCTGCTCATTGGTATGCAAGCCCAGCACACGCAACAATACGGTGACGGGAATCTTGCGGTTCTTGTCTACACGGGTATAAACAATATCGTTGGAATCGGTTTCATACTCGATCCACAAACCACGGTTGGGCATAACGGTACCGGTAAAGAGCTTCTTACCGCTCTTATCGTACTGCGTACCGAAATACACGCCGGGCGAACGAACCAGCTGGGACACCACGACGCGCTCGGCACCATTGATCACAAAGGTACCGGTCTCGGTCATCAGCGGCACATCGCCGACAAAAATGTCCTGCTCCTGAATCTCGCCGGTCGTCTGATTGGTCAGGCGAACCTTGACACGCATCGAAGCCGAATAGGTCGCATCTCTTTCTTTACATTCTTCAACGGTATACTTCGGCGTTTCGTCAATGGTAAAACTGACATAGTCGAGCACAAGGTTTCCCGTGTGATCCACTACGCCCGAAGCATCGTTGAGCACTTCCTGCAATCCCTCTTTCACAAAGAGATCATAGGATTTTTTCTGTACTTCGATAAGATAAGGCATCTCCTGAACTTCCTTGATCTTAGCGAAACTCACCCGCTGGTTATTGCCCAGCGTAACCAGGTGAGCGCCCAGTACTGACGGGTCTACTTTTTGCAGCATAACAAGCAATCACTCCTTCATTTTTGTGAAAAGCATTTGATATACTACACCTACTACTTGACCTTTTCCCGATACTGTGCTATAATCCACAATAAGCGAAATGCGTATGATAGGCAGTATAATATCAATTTAGCATTTTATCACTAATTCAAGAGCTTGTCAATATCTTTTTACAAAAAAAGGAATGCAGAGAAAACTGCATTCCTTTTTCTTATTCTATGGAAAAGTCGTCAGCCGTAAAATCGGTGTTAAGCTTGATGCGGTGCGGGACGCGCTTAAGCGGATCATACAGGAACTTGCGGCACCCGCCGTCCTTGTCCACCACACCCTTTTTATGGCACAGCATATGAGTTTCGTCACCCTCAATGGCCACCGCGTATTCACACAGGCTGCACACCTTGGGGTTTTCGCTACTAAACATCGGTCATTCCTCCAACGCTGCCAAAATTTCGGCCGCACTCTCCAGTACCACTTCAGGCTTCTCCGCTGATGCTTCCAGTATCTCACGGGTGGTTTCTCCCGAAAGCACCAGCGCCGTATGGGTGCCGGCCGCCAAACCACTCTTAATATCGGTATAAATACGGTCGCCCACCACCAAGGTATGCGCCGCATCCACGCCCCACTTTTCCATCGCCAGTAACGGCATCAACGGTTCAGGCTTACCAATCACCAGCGGCCGTCGCCCCGATACGTTATACAACATATCGCACACGCTGCCGCAATCGGGCACGCTGCCAAACTCGGTCGGGCATACGTAATCGGGATTAGTCGCAATGTACGGCAACTCCCTGTTTCCCAACAACAGGCGGGACACGTCCTCTAATTTCCTAAAGGTCAGTTCGGTGTCAAACCCCATGACCACGCACTCCACCTTGTCAAGATCTGTGGTGGTGGCAAAGCCTTCGCTCTCCAGTTCCTTCACCAAGGAACGGGTACCGCAGACATAAAGGGTCTTACCAGGATAATGCTTTTTTAAGTAATAGGCCGTGGCCTGGGAGGAAGTGATGAAATCCTCCCGGGTAGCGGTGATACCCATCTTTTCCAGCTTCTTAATATAGTCCTCCACACTCTTCGATGAGTTGTTGGTCATGAACATATATTTTCTGCCGGTGGCTTTGATCCGCTCCAGCATGGGAATGGTAAAGTCATATAGACGGCTGCCTAAATACAGTGTGCCGTCCTGGTCGAACAAAAACAG
>JAZNSU010000067.1:0-6262 GCA_045591385.1 Eubacteriales bacterium | reverse complement strand
CGGCTACCCCCGGTGTAGGACATTTTATCCACACCTATGTGTGTGACGGCAATCCCATCCCCACCTTCCAGGGAGAACCGGAACGGGTGCAAACCATGTGCTGCATCGACTGCTTTACCAATGAGCTGTGGGATGCGTTGGATGAAAACAACAAGATTTCTTTGTATGTGCGCTACACGGATTTGGAAACCGGTGAGGTGGAAAACCGTATGCGCAACAAGAACAACTGAGGAGGGCGATTATGAAGGAATATGAACTGAAATACGGCTGCAACCCCAACCAGAAGCCTTCTAAGATTTACATGCATGATGGCGCTGAGCTGCCTATCCAGATTCTCAACGGACGTCCCGGTTACATCAACCTTTTGGATGCCTTCAATTCCTACCAGTTGGTAAAGGAACTAAAAGAAGCTACCGGTTTGTGCGCTGTGACCTCCTTTAAGCATGTCAGCCCCACTTCGGCGGCGGTTGGCATCCCTCTGTCGGATAATCTGAAAAAGGCCTGCTTTGTGGATGATGTGGCAGGGCTGGATGATTCGCCGCTGGCCTGCGCCTATGCCCGTGCCCGTGGCACCGACAGAATGTGCTCCTTTGGCGATTTTGTGGCGCTCTCCGATGTCTGTGATGTTACCACGGCTAAGATGATCAAGCGAGAAGTATCGGACGGCGTGATTGCCCCCGGTTATGAGCCTGAAGCGCTGGAGATCCTCAAATCCAAGAGAAACGGCAATTATAACGTGATCCAGATTGATCCGGATTTTGTGCCCGATCCTACCGAGCGCAAGCAGGTATATGGCATCACCTTTGAGCAGGGAAGAAACAACTTTGAGATCAATCGGGAACTGTTGGCTAATGTGGTCACAAGCAATAAGGATATGCCCGAAAGTGCTGTGCGCGACCTCATTATTGCATTGATTACTTTGAAATATACCCAGTCTAACTCGGTTTGCTATGCTTATGACGGACAGGCGATCGGTGTCGGTGCCGGTCAGCAGTCCCGTATCCATTGTACTCGCTTGGCGGGTACTAAGGCTGATACTTGGTTCTTGCGTCAGCATGAAAAGGTGCTCAATCTGCCTTTTAAATCCACCTTGGGTCGTGCCGACCGTGATAACGTTGTCGACGGCTATATCAATAAGAATGAAGAAGATGTTTGTGCCGACGGAAACTGGCAGAAATACTTTACGGAACAGCCCGCTCCGCTGACCGACGAGGAGGCCGAGGCCTTTTTGGCTACCTGCAACAATGTGGCGCTGGGTTCGGATGCCTTTTTCCCGTTTAGCGATAATATCGAGCGTGCCTACAAGAGCGGTGTAAAATACATTGCCGAGCCGGGCGGTTCGATCCGTGACGATGCCGTGATCGAGTGCTGTGATAAATATGGCATGGTGATGGCCTTTACGGGTATGCGCTTGTTCCATCATTAATGGAGGATATCAATGAAGGTAATGGTTATCGGCGGCGGTGGCAGAGAACATGCCATTATCCGCAAGATTAAAGAAAATCCGTCTGTAGAAGTTATTTACGCCCTGCCCGGTAATGCGGGCATGGAAAAGGATGCCGTATGTGTTGATATTTCGGCTAAAGATCTGGATGCGATCGTGACTTTTGGTGTAGAGCATCAAGTCGACTATGCCGTTGTGGCGCCCGATGATCCTCTGGTCTTGGGTTGTGTCGATGCGCTGGAAGCTAAGGGAATCCCTTGTTTTGGTCCTCGTGCCAATGCGGCGATCATTGAGGGGAGTAAGGTTTTCTCCAAGCAGTTAATGAAAAAATACGGAATCCCCACGGCGGCCTATGAGGTCTTTACCGATATGCAGGCGGCGCTCGATTATCTGGAGAGTGCGCCTATTCCTGTTGTTATCAAGGCTGACGGGTTGGCGTTAGGCAAGGGTGTTATTATTGCCAACACGTTGGAGGAAGCCAAGGAAGCGGTCACCGGCATGATGCAGGACAAAATGTTCGGCAACAGCGGCGATCAGATCGTAATTGAAGAATTCTTGACCGGGCCTGAGGTTTCGGTATTGTCCTTTACCGACGGCAAGACGGTTGTGCCTATGGTGTCGTCCATGGATCATAAGAGGGCAGGGGATAACGATACGGGGCTCAATACCGGCGGTATGGGAACGGTTGCCCCCAATCCTTATTACACCAAGGCGATGGCCGAGGAGTGTATGGAAAAGATATTCCTGCCCACCGTTCATGCCATGAACGAGGAGGGGCGTACCTTTAAGGGGTGCTTGTATTTCGGTTTGATGCTGACACCCAATGGACCAAAGGTGATTGAGTACAACTGCCGTTTCGGCGATCCCGAAACTCAGGTAGTATTGCCCTTATTGGAGAGTGATCTGTTGACGGTGATGCAAGCGGTCACTAATGGTACATTGGATCAGGTAGACGTTACCTTTAAGGATGCGCACGCCTGCTGTGTCATTATGGCATCCGAGGGCTATCCTACGGCCTATCAAAAGGGATTTGAAATGGTGATTCCTGAGGATATTGAAGAGCAGGTCTATGTGGCGGGTGCTGCCAAAAAGGATGGCAAAATTGTGACCAACGGCGGCCGCGTACTGGGTTGTACGGCGGTGGCGGATACCCTAAAAGAAGCGATTGCCGATGCGTATGCTTTGGTGGATCGGGTCGATTTTGAAAATGCATACTGGCGCCACGATATCGGCGCCCGTGCCATGCAGGCAATTGCGGAGGAATAAAATGGTTTATCGAGTATATGTAGAAAAGAAAAAGGAACTGGCCGCCGAAGCTAAGTCATTGCTTGGCGATGCCCGTT
This sequence comes from Eubacteriales bacterium, assembly GCA_045591385.1. GTDB lineage: Bacteria > Bacillota > Clostridia > Oscillospirales > UMGS1783 > CAKSHC01. The sequence continues at coordinate 3,475 of JAZNSU010000067.1, read as the reverse complement.
CGCTTTTGGGAATTGAGAGTCTGACCAATGTTCGTATTCTCAACCGGTATGATGCGGAAAATATTACCCCCGAACTATTTGCCTATGCCGAGCAGACTGTCTTTTCCGAGCCCCAGTTGGATACGGTCAGTTCGGACTTTACCTGTGCGGACAACGATACCGTATTTGCGGTAGAATATCTGCCCGGTCAGTTTGATCAACGAGCCGATTCGGCGGCACAGTGTATTCAGATCATCTCGCAGGGGGAGCGCCCCACGGTACGCACGGCAAAAGTGTACATCCTGTCGGGGGATTTGACCGAGGCGCAGGTGGCAGAGATCAAAAAGTATGTTATTAACCCGGTAGAGGCGCGTGAAGCCTCTTTGGATAAGCCCGAAACCTTGGCTGCTAACTATGAGATCCCGACCGAAGTTCGTACTTTGGACGGATTCTGTCAGTTGGATCGCGAGGGGCTGGAGGCTTTTGTGCGGGATTACGGTTTGGCGATGGATGCCGATGATATTGCTTTCTGTCAGGAATATTTCCGCAGCGAGCATCGGGATCCTACCATTACCGAAATTCGCATGATCGATACCTACTGGTCGGATCATTGCCGCCATACAACTTTCCTCACCGAGATTGACTCGGTCGTTTTCGAGGATACTCTGTTGCAGTCCACTTATGAGGAATATCTGGCCGTTCGCAAGGAGATTGGGCGTACCAAGCCGGTCTGCCTTATGGATCTGGCTACGATTGCCGTGAAATATCTCAAGAAAAACGGTAAACTCGATAAACTGGATGAGTCGGAAGAGATCAACGCCTGCACCGTTAAGATTGATGTGACAGTTGACGGCGTGACCGAGCCTTGGTTGCTCCTGTTCAAAAATGAAACGCATAACCATCCGACCGAAATCGAGCCGTTCGGCGGTGCGGCCACCTGCATTGGCGGTGCCATCCGCGATCCGCTTTCGGGTCGATCTTATGTCTATGGTGCCATGCGTGTAACCGGTGCGGCCGATCCGCTCAAACCGGTAAATGAAACCATTCAAGGTAAGTTGCCCCAGCGTAAGATCGTAACAACGGCTGCGGCCGGTTACTCTTCCTATGGCAACCAGATCGGTCTGGCTACCGGCATTGTCGATGAACTGTATCACCCCGGCTATGCGGCCAAACGCATGGAGATTGGTGCGGTCATTGCGGCGGCACCGCAGGAGAATGTACGCCGTGAGCGCCCCACCCCCGGTGATGTGGTGATTTTGCTCGGCGGCAGTACCGGTCGTGACGGTATCGGTGGCGCTACCGGTTCTTCCAAGGCACATAACGCCCACTCGGTAGAAACTTGCGGCGCTGAAGTGCAAAAGGGTAACGCTCCCGAAGAGCGTAAACTCCAGCGTCTGTTCCGCAATGCTACCGCTACCAAGATGATCAAGCGTTGTAATGACTTTGGCGCCGGCGGTGTTTCGGTTGCCATCGGCGAATTGGCCGACGGTCTGGAGATCGATCTGAATGCCGTTCCTAAGAAATATGAGGGTCTTGACGGTACGGAACTGGCGATTAGCGAATCACAGGAGCGCATGGCGGTAGTGGTTGAGAAAGAAAATGTTGAGGCATTTCTGAAACTGGCCGCTATGGAAAATCTGCAGGCTTGTCCTGTGGCTGTTGTGCAGGAGGAAGCCCGTCTGGTCATGAACTGGAACGGGAAAAAGATCGTCGATATCAGCCGTGAATTCCTCAATTCCAACGGCGCATCGAAGCACATTCATATTTGTCCTGCCAAGCCGGAACCTTTTGATAAGAAGATAACCGGTGACTTTGTAAACAACTTTAAGGCCATGGCTGCCGATCTGAATATCTGTTCCAAGCGAGGGCTTTCGGAGCGATTTGACTCGACCATCGGCGCGGGTGCGGTGTTCATGCCCTTTGGCGGCAAGCATCAGTTGACGCCGGTGCAGGCCATGGTGCAAAAGATTTCGGTAGAGCAGAAGCATACCGACGATGTATCGCTGATGGCGTGGGGCTATAACCCCTTTATTGCCGAAATGAGCCCCTATCACTCGGCCTATCTGGCAGTTGTGGAGTCGGTTTGTAAGTTGATTGCCTGCGGTGCGTCTTTTGAAGATGTGTATCTGACTTTCCAGGAATATTTTGAAAAGCCCGGCAAGGATGTTCGCCGCTGGGGTAAGCCGTTGGCGGCTTTGCTCGGCGCCTTTAAGGCTCAGAAAGAACTGCAGATCGGCTCGATCGGCGGTAAGGACTCGATGAGTGGCTCTTTTGAGGATCTCGATGTGCCGCCCACCTTGGTGTCCTTTGCTGTCACGACCGATAAATTGCAACATATGGTTTCTCCCGAACTGAAAAAGGCCGGAAACAAACTGTATGTGATCTCGCCCGAATACGATGCGAACGGTCTGCCAAAGACCGATTCTCTGCGCAAGGTGTTCACTCAGGTGACGCAGCGGATGCGCGCAGGAAAGGTCGTATCTTGCTATACCCTCGGACTGGGTGGTATTGCCGAGGCGATCATGAAGATGGCATTCGGTAACGGGCTTGGTGTGAATCTGGATGAGACTATAGACAATCAGACCCTGTTTGGCTACGGCTATGCTTCCTTTGTTGTGGAAGCCAAGGAAGATATTTCCGATGCCACCTATCTGGGGGCGGTTACCGATGCCGACTGCATCTGCCGCGGCAAGGAGCTTGTGGCGCTGTCGGAATTGCTTGGTGTGTATGAGGATAAACTGGAGAGCGTTTTTAGTTGTAATATCCCCGATGCTAAGACCCCGCTTTGCAACTTCTCGTATGAGAGCAAGGAGCGCAAAGCGCCTGCCATTTGTGTGGCTAAGCCCAAGGTGCTCATTCCCGTATTCCCCGGCACCAACTGTGAGTATGACAGTGCTAAAGCGGTACGGGACGCCGGTGCCGAGCCGGAGATCTTAGTGATCAATAACTTATCGGCCGGCGGTATTCAGGACAGTGTGGAACGCTTTGTCAAGAGCCTGAAACAGTCTCAGGTCGTCTTCGTCCCCGGTGGTTTCTCCGGCGGCGATGAGCCGGACGGAAGCGGCAAGTTTATTACAGCATTCTTCCGCAACGGCGCCGTAAAAGAGGGCGTTACCGAATTGCTGGAGAACCGCGACGGTCTGATGTGCGGTATCTGTAACGGTTTCCAAGCACTGATCAAATTGGGTCTTGTCCCTTACGGTAAGATCATCGATACCGATGCATCCTGCCCGACCTTGACCTATAACACTATCGGTCGTCACCAGTCCCGCATTGTTCGTACCCGTGTGGCTTCGAACAAGTCGCCTTGGCTGTCGCTAACACAGGTGGGCGATGTGTATAATGTGGCTATCTCTCATGGTGAAGGTCGTTTCCTTGCCGATGAGGAACTGGTAAGAAAACTGGCCGAAAACGGTCAGATCGCTACCCAGTATGTCGATTTAAGCGGCAATGCCACCGCTGACGTTCACTTCAATCCCAACGGTTCGATCTATGC
>JAZNSU010000066.1:0-4546 GCA_045591385.1 Eubacteriales bacterium | reverse complement strand
TCGTTCAAGCTTCAACTTCGCAGGGCGATGAAACTGCATTAGATTATGCCTTAATACGACATTCTCTGTTGGCCAACTCATAGTGTCTCCACCATTTTGCGGCAGCAGTCCGTATCCCTGTGGTAGCCTCACCTACCGATTCCTTTGTTATTATAACTCCACTAAATTATTTTTGTCAAGTGCGATGTAAATATTCTTTTGTGATTTGCCAAACCTGCCCCCGTAACAGCAAAACACCCGTCAGATTCGGAATCGCCATAAGAGCATTGAAAATATCACATAAATTCCATACTGCATCCAGGCTCATGACACAACCTACACCAATCATCACAATATATACCCATCGGTACACGGCAACGCCTCGCTTACCCCATAAATACTGTGCACACCGTTCTCCATAAAAACACCAACTCAAAATACTGGCAAAAGCAAACAATCCAATGCTGATACTGATAAACCATTCGGCAAATCCGCCAAGTCCGACAGAAAATGCCGAAATCGTCAATGCCGCTCCGCTTTGCCCGTTCCCCAATACGCCCGTTGTAAGAATCACCAATGCCGTAATGGTGCAGACAACAATGGTATCAATAAACACTTCAAAAATTCCCATCATCCCCTGCTGTGCAGCATCACCTTGTTCGCAGGTAGAATGTGCCATACTGGATGTCCCCAGCCCCGCCTCATTGGTAAAAACACCTCTGGCAACCCCATATCGCATGGCAAGTGTCGCTGTATACCCTAAGGCACCGCCTCCTACCGATCGAAAACGAAAAGCCTCGGTAAAAATCGCTGAAAATGCCGCCGGAATCTGTTTGCCATTCATCAGCAAAACATAAACACTAAATATAAGATAAAACCCTGCCATAAAGGGGATTAGTTTTTCAGTAACGGCGCCCAATCGCTTCATCCCGCCAAGCAAAACAATGGCCGATAATACCATAATAACTGCTCCCGTCAGGATCGGCGATATCGAAAATGAGGATTGAAAGGCTAAGGCAATCGAATTACCCTGACTCATGTTACCAATACCAAAAGAAGCAATTAAGCAGAAAAACGCATAACAAACCGCCAGCGTCTTATTTCCTAAACCATGCTCCAGCACATACATCGGCCCACTGCCGGACATACCCTTTTTTCGATAGGATACGCTTAATAATACCTCCGCATATTTGGTCATCATGCCAAACAGAGCCGCCATCCACATCCAGAACACCGCCCCCGGCCCGCCCGACACGATCGCCGTAGCCACACCCACAATATTTCCTGTCCCCAATGTAGCCGCCAAGGCCGTTGAAAGCGACTGCATAGATGTAAAGCCTTTTTGCTTACCAGCGCCTTTCTTTTGGAACAAAGAAGACAGGGAACCCCATAACCAATGCCGTATATGTAAAAACTGAAAAAACCTCGTCTTTAGCGTCAAAATTATGCCAATGGCTAAGAATAATCCACACGAAACCGGCCCCCATAACCATTCATTGATGGTTGACAGCATAAAAATCACCCTTTTCTATCCTATTCAAAAAGGAAAGAAAAAAGCAGAGAGCTTTCACTCTCTGCTAAAAATCAGAACAAATATTTTTTCAGATCTTCATGCGGGGACGGTATGACCGTACATGCCGCCAACAGTCCGTCCTGTTCCACGATCTCGCAAGCCGCCGAAACGGCACTGCGCACATCGGCAACTTCGCCGGTCATTAATACAAAGGATTTACCGCCCATACCGCGGGACAGACGAACTTCCAACAAATCCACATCCGCCGCTTTTACCGCAATATCCGCCGCAGAAACACCGGCGGCAATGGAATAGGTTTCAATGATTCCGATTGCACCGATCTGATCTACCGTACTGGTAGCATTGATGGCCTCAAACACCTGCGGATGAATGTTCGGGATCACCAGCGAATCCACCAGATTATTCCCCGCCATTTCCTTGCCGGTCTCTACCGAATGTTTGATATCGGCAACCATACCACCCACAATGATCATGAATTTACCGGGGCAGATCGGTTGCGCCTCCAAAATATGCACCATAGACGCTTTTGCCATGGCATCGCAAATTTCATATCCCTTGGCAATGCTTGAGCTTTCAATAATTCCAATGGCATTCATCATGATTGTACTCCTCCTCAAGCCTTCTCAATTACAATCGCATCATCCACACGCCGTACCGTACCGGACATCGGCGCATGAAGATTGGTTCCCAATGCCTTGTCGGGGATTTTGGCAATCAACTGCCCTTCCGTTACCACATCTCCAACCGTCACAACAGGCTCGCACGGGGCACCAATATGCATTTTCAAGGGTAAAGTCAATGTGTTACTTGTCAATACCCCTTCAACAAACGGCAAATGCTTGCTATACTGTCCGATCCCCAAACGATCCACCAATCGAGGTGTCGGCACCTTGCGGATACTGCGAAATTCGCCAACCTCATTCATACCAAAACTCTTGGTATCCGGCTTATAGCCGTTTTTCGCCATCATCTGTTTATAATAGGTGTTCACATGATTGGGCGCCAAATGCATGGTGCAGGCAAATGCCTGACACAATCCGCAATCGGTACACAGTGCGGCATGCGCCACCGTCGCCATCTGCAATTCTCCATTCAGATACGGCAATACCCGCATCGACCGCGACGGGAATAACTTATGTCCCAAAGCATTACGCGGACACATATCGGTACACAGATTGCATTGACAACAAACCGACTTGGCTTTATTCATATCCTTTTTGATGTTTGAGTTCTTCATATCAAAAAGTTTGTGATCCGCAGGTAGTACAATAATACCGCCCGTCGTTTTGGTCACAGGCTCATCCAGGTTCGTACACACCTTACCCATCATCGGACCGCCAACGATTACGCCGTAATCGGAAATCGTAATCCCGCCGCCCAGCCGTTCAATAACCTCGCGCAAAGAAATACCCAGCGGCACTTCTCCCACGCAAGGCGTTTTGACCTCACCGATCACCGTTATGTATTTCTTGGTAAACGGGCGCCCTTCTACCGCATCGGCCAGCAAGCCAAGAGTAAATACATTATTGACAATCGCACCTGCTTCAATAGGAATTCCACCTGCAGGCACAACACGTCCCGTTGTTTCATATACAAGCACGTGCTCGTCCCCTGCCGGATAAAAGTCCTGAAGAGGACACAGTTCAATCTTCTTTTCTTTCTTTAATAACTCAGTAAACAGCGCAATAATATCTTGATGTTTCGCCTTTACGCCGATAATGCCGCGCTTGGCGCCGCTTGCCTGCATAGCATAGCGTACACCGGCAATCACCTTTTCGGGATGACGCAGCATAAAATGCCGATCGGTCTCCAATAGCGGCTCACATTCCGCACCGTTGGCAATCACCACATCCGCTTTTGCATTTATCTTTACATGCATAGGAAAACCTGCGCCACCGGTACCGACCAAGCCGGCATTCAGGGCGCAAGCCACTATATCCATTGTATTGTTTTCAATCTTAGTAGCCATATCACTGTTTCAAGCGCTTGAGCACTTCCTCGACAGCAGCAACCAGTTCATTCTTATCCAAATTTCTGCCGTTGGCCTTAAATTGCGCAACAACCGCCGCAACCACCTGATTAAGCAGGTCCTGATTTGCCGTAGGTGCATCCGCACAATCTCCAAAAGATACCGTAATCCCCTGCTCCTTCGCCCAATCTTTAGCAGACGGCGTCAAAATCGTTCCCGCAGGAAAACAAGCAACCGAAGAACCACGATATTTCATCATTTCTACTTGCGTAATTACGTTTGCCATGAACACTCACCTGTTCTTCTCGTTTTATTCGCGAATGATCTCCAGATCATTCTCATAGATAACATCTTTAGCCAGCGGAGTAAACACCGCATCCGCCGTTGCATAGATCGGCGTACCGTTTGCAGCTGCACGCTTGGCCATATCCTCCGTAATCAAGGATTCATAATTGTACACCGGCATCGGCTCGGCAACAGTCGCCTCAACCACCTTGTCCGACATTTGGGGCTCTACCGCTTTCGCACCGAAAGCATTGGTGATCAGATATACACCGTCACCATTTTTAATGTCTGCCGCATTGGCTTCATCCATATCCAGATGTGCCTCCAATGCGTAACTCGAACTCACACGGCAAACCACATGATCCAACACCATGCCACGCTCACCGTTGGTGCGTAGTGATACCACCTGTCCGTCACTTACCTTATAGATTGCCGCATCCTGCGGTGTCATGTGAATGTGACGTTTCGCAACAATTGCACCCTCATTCAGATAAACCGAACCTTTCGGGCCGACAATGGTAATGGGCGCACTCCCGCCTAATACACCGGATTCCCGCAACGGCGCCTGAACGCCTAAGGCAAAACAATCCGAACGCATGATCTCCACCTGCGTCTTCTTACGGACAGGCCCTAAGACCCTAACATTACAAATCGCACCTTTTGGGCCGACAATGGTAAGAGTCTCCTTGGCAGCATACTGTCCGGGCTGTGACAGATCCTTCAATACCGTAAGCTGATATCCGCTTCCGAATAACGTCTCCAGATCCGCCTGCGATAGG
>JAZNSU010000065.1:0-6902 GCA_045591385.1 Eubacteriales bacterium | reverse complement strand
GGTGTTTGCGGTATTGCCCGGTTTTGTCATGAGTTTGCTCTTTGTTATTACCTATACTTCCCAGATGTTGGCCAAAGTCCTGCTAGGTAAGAAGTATCAGGACAGAATTGCCGTGGAACCGATCTGGAAATTGCGCTTACCCTCAGGAATCGGTGTAGTCTATCTGGCTTCTTTTATCCTCTCCTTTTTTGTACAGGGGACGACGGGTAGTGTCTTGGATAACTTAATGACGGCTTTTGAACTGCCACTTTTGCTGTGTGGTGCCTTTACCGTATATACCTTGTTTACCCGTCGGGCGACCAAGACGGGATCGAAAGTGCTGACGGGTGTGCTGGTGGCTTTAACGGCAGTCGGGATTCCCATTTCGTTGGCACTGGCTTATGTTGCGGTAGGTGTGATTGACAGTATTGCCGATCTGCGGCGCCGTTTGCGCGGGGATTGGGATCAGGCGCAGGAAAGTGAACGCATGAAACAATGGAACAGTATGCAGCAAATGAAGCCCGGCAACGATACCGAGGTATCGGAGGAGTTGGATGTGGTGGATGATGAAGACGATGAAGATGAAGGAGAAGAACAATGAAAGTAATTCTTCAGCAGGATGTAAAAGGACAGGGCAAGAAAGGCCAAATGGTTAATGTGTCGGATGGATATGCCCGTAACTTTCTATTACCCAGAGGATTGGCGGTTGAAGCCAATAATGCCAATGTCAATACCATGAATACCCAAAACGCCGCTAAGGAACATCATAAAGAGATGGCACTTAAAGCGGCGCAGGATCTGGCGGCACAGATCGAAGGGAAAACGGTCACGCTTACAGCCAAGATGGGCGAGAACGGGAAACTGTTTGGCTCCATTACTGTTAAAGAAATTGCCGAGGCGATTGAGAAATCATTAGGCGTAGCCGTAGATAAAAAGAAGATTGATATGAAAGGTGCCATTAAGGGTGCCGGAGTATATACGGTTACCGTGAAATTGCATACCGCTGTATCGGCACAGGTCAACGTAGCGGTTAAAGAACTGTAAAAGAGAGGACAGAAGATGGAGATCGCACAAAAACTGCCTTTCAGTTTTGAGGCAGAACAGTCGGTGCTGGGCGCTATCATTATTGATGCGTCGGTGCTCGATTCGATCGTTCCCATACTCAAAAATTCGGATAATTTCTATGCGCAAAGCCATAAGCGTATCTATGATATTATGTTGGCGATGCACGTGGCCAATAAGCCGATCGACTTTGTCACCCTGCTCAATGAGGTCAAGGCAGCGGGTATCTTTTCGGAAGAAGAGGGAAAACAGTATTTATTGCAACTGACCCAGGTTGTCCCCTCAACCGAGAATGCCGTCAATTATGCCAAGATCGTAGCCGATAAGGCGGTATTGCGGCAATTGATTGCAGCGGCCGATACCATCCGTTCCCGAAGTGAAGAGGGTGCCGAGGAATCGGCCATGATCTTGGAGCATGCCGAGCAAACGATTTATGATATTGCCAACGGACGCGTCAATACCGGGCTGTACTCCATCAATGAGGGGTACATGGATGCCATTGAGCGTTACGGGAAACTGGCCGAGGAAGACAATACGGCATTGCTGGGTGTTCCTACCGGTTTTGCGGATATTGACAGTATGCTCAACGGCGGTATGCGCAAGAGCGAGTTAATCATTCTGGCCGCTCGTCCTGCTGTCGGCAAATCGGCATTTGCTCTCAATATTTGTGAACAAGCGGCGGTACGGCATGGATTTACCACGGTATTTTTCTCGCTGGAAATGTCCAGTGCGCAGTTGGTTGACCGTGTGATCGCTTCGCAGGCTTTGGTGGATAACGGCAAGTTGATGACGGGTGCCTTAGACGAGAAGGATTGGTCGAATATCGCCGAAGCCGGCAAGTATTTGAGCAACGCTCCGCTGTATTTTGATGATACAAGTGATATAACCGTGTCGCAGATGAAGGCGAAATTGCGGCGAGTCAAGAATCTGGGATTGGTGGTCATTGACTATTTGCAGCTGATGAATTCCGGCAGTAAAAATGAAAACCGTGTTCAGGTCGTCAGCGAAATGACTCGTGCTCTGAAATTGATGGCCAAGGAACTGGATGTGCCGGTCATTTGTCTGTCGCAGTTGTCCCGTAAGGCGGCGGATCAGGGTCCCGATCGGAAACCGAAACTGTCCGATCTGCGTGAATCGGGTTCGATCGAGCAGGATGCCGACATCGTTATTTTCCTGCACAATGAGAATCAGACCTCGGGCGATGTGGAAAATAAATGTGTCATTGAGGCTATTGTCGGTAAAAACCGTCGTGGCCGTTGCGGTACGGCCGAACTGTTGTGGGTTGGCAAACATACAAAATTCTTTAATCTGGATAAAAAGCATCATGATCAATCAAATTAGGAAAACAATTGAAGAGTATAAGATGTTTGATGGAGTACATACCGTAGTGGCCGCTGTTTCGGGCGGAGCTGACTCGGTGTGTATGTTGGATATGCTTCGGCTGATGTCTTTACAGCAAGGGTTTGAGCTGATATGTGCCCATTTTAATCACAATCTGCGCGGCAGTGAAAGTGATGCCGATGCCGAATTTGTGGAAAATCTCTGTAAAAAATGGAATATCGCTTTTGTTAAGGGCAGTGCTGATGTTATGCATTTGGCCAAAGACCAAAGCGTGGGTATCGAAGAAGCCGCACGGCTGGCGCGTTACGATTTTTTGCGCAGTATTGTAAAGCAGAAGAAAAATGCGGTGATCGCCACGGCGCATACGGCAAACGATAACGCCGAAACGGTGCTCTTTCATTTGATCCGAGGCACGGGAATCCGTGGGGTTTCGGGTATTTCGCCCAAGACAGCCGATGTCATCCGCCCCTTGATCCATCAATATCGGGTGGAAGTTGAGGAGTATTGCAAAACGAATAATTTAGAGTATGTGAATGACTCGACCAATGCGGATGTCACCTATGCCCGCAATCGCATACGGCATCACGTATTGCCCGAATTGTGTATGATCAATGCGGCAGCGCTGGATAATATCAATCGGTTTTCCAAATTGGCAGCATCGCTCGATGCCGAGCAGACCAAAGCGGGACAGGAGAGATACCATCAATTGTTGACCGAACAGGGGCTGGACGTGTCGACCTTAGTTAAGGATCCGCCCTCTCAGCGCTTTGCCACTCTTCGTGCCTTTTTGGAAGATCAAGGACTGGAAGCCGATCGCAATCTACTCTCCCGTCTGCAGGATGAGATCGAAGCGGGCAAGTCGGTGTCGCAGATTCCTGTGGATGCGGCGCATTTTCTCTCAATTTCCTATGGTTTTTTGCGGCTGATCGAGCCAATGCCGGCGCCCGATCCAATTGCCTTTACCGGTGAGCCGGTGGACTTTGGTCGGTACCGTATCTGTATGGAGAAGGATCATTATTCCCGTCGGTACAGTATGCGAGCCGATGCCGTAGACGGCGCAATTCTGCGTGCCACCGAAGAAGGGGATGTATATGCCATTCCCGGTGTTGGTACCAAATCGGTGCGACGGTTGTATATTGAAAAGAAAATTCCCAGAGATCTGCGTCCCTCTTGGCCGATGCTGGTAAAAGATGGGCAGGTTGTATGGATCTACGGAATCGGCGTGGCCGCGCCTTTTCAGGCCAAGGAAAATGAACCTTTTGTCAATTTGACGGTGGAGGAACAGCAAGGATGAAAAAAGATGTGGAATCGGTTCTGATCAGTGAGGAACAGTTAAAAGAAAAGATTGCCCAGTTGGGTGCCCAAATTTCGGAAGATTATCGGGGAAAAGATCTGCTGTTAGTCAGCATATTAAAAGGCGCTTGTGTCTTTCTCAGTGACCTGATGCGAGCCATTGATATCCCGCTTGCCATTGATTTTATGTGTGTTTCCAGCTACGGTAAGGGAACAATAACACAGGGGCGCGCCAAGATCATTAAGGATCTGGATGTGGATATTGCGGGCAAGGATGTCTTGATCGTAGAAGATATTCTGGACAGCGGTGTGACGCTGTCTCATGTGATGGAAATTCTTCGCAGTCGCAAGCCGGCTTCGCTGAAACTGTGTTCGTTGTTAGAGAAGCCCGAACGTCATCGGGTAGAGGTACCGCTGGATTATGTCGGATTCATTGTTCCCGATGAGTTTGTGATCGGGTACGGTCTGGATTATGCGGAAAAATACCGAAACCTGCCTTATGTCGGCGTACTTAAGGAATCGGTTTACAATAAATAACGGGGGTAAGACCTTTGAAGAAGAAAAACTTCGGCAACATCATATTTATTGCAGTGATTTTGCTGCTGTTGTTGCTCTCAACCAATATCATCGATGCTAATCGAGGGGATGACACCCTCTTGTATTCGCAAGTTGTCAGCGAATTTGAGCAGGGAAAGGTGGAAAGTTTCGAGCTTGTCGGCACTGAACTGACCTATACCCTCAAAGATGATCCGACCAATCCTGCCAAGAACAAGAATGATTTGGAAAAATCATTTAATCTGTATAGCGTAGAACTGTTCATGATGGATGTGGGCGATACCATTGCTGCTCAGCGTCAGGATGGGACTTTGGAGTACAACATTGCCCGTGAAGCGGGCACGCCTTGGTGGGCATCTATCCTGCCGTATGTGCTGGTCTTCGGTCTTATGGGTGTATTGATGTATTTTATGTACAGCCAGTTTGCCGGCGGCGGTGGAAAGGCTTCTGGCTTTACGCGTGCCAAGACCCGTGTCCATGTGGATGATAAGAACAAAATTACCTTTGGCGATGTGGCTGGTGCCGAGGAAGAGAAGGAAGAACTGGCCGAGATCGTTGAATTTTTGAAAAATCCCCAGAAATTTATCGAATTGGGCGCCCGTATCCCCAAAGGCGTTATGCTGGTGGGCCCTCCGGGTACCGGTAAGACCTTGTTTGCCCGCGCCGTAGCCGGCGAGGCAGGTGTGCCGTTCTTTAGCATTACCGGTTCGGACTTTGTGGAGTTGTATGTCGGTGTTGGTGCTTCCCGTGTCCGTGATCTGTTTGATCAGGCCAAAAAAGCAGCACCGTGTATTGTCTTCATTGATGAAATTGATGCTGTCGGCCGTCAGCGTGGTGCAGGCTTGGGCGGCGGTCACGACGAGCGTGAGCAGACCTTGAACCAGTTGCTGGTGGAGATGGACGGCTTTGCTAAGAATGAAGGTGTTATCGTCATTGCCGCTACTAACCGTCCCGATGTTTTGGATCGTGCGTTGCTTCGTCCCGGTCGTTTTGACCGTCAGATCGTTATCAATCTGCCCGATGTGCAGGGGCGTGAGGGCATTTTGAATGTCCATGCCCGCAATAAGCACTTTGATCCCGATGTCAGTTTTGAGGTGATTGCCCGTACAACGGCAGGATTTTCGGGGGCAGATCTGGAGAATATTCTCAATGAGGCGGCTTTGCTGGCGGCTCGTCAGGATAAGAAAAGCATCAGTATGCAGGATATTCAGGATTCGATCGTTAAGGTCATGATGGGCGTTGAAAAGAAAAACCGCCGCATCACCGATAAGGAGAAACGTCTGACTGCCGTTCATGAGGCAGGTCATGCGATCGTGGCGGCCGAACTGCCCAACCACGATAAAGTCCATGAAATATCCATCATTCCCCGTGGTATGGCGGGTGGTTATACCATGCATCTGCCCGGCGACGATAAGTTTTATCAGTCGAAAGGGGATATGGAAGATGAGATCGTGTCCCTGCTGGGGGGCCGTGTAGCCGAAATGGTGGCGTTGGATGATATTTCTACCGGAGCATCTAACGATATCCAGCGCGCTACCGAGATTGCCAGAAAGATGGTCACCAAATACGGCATGAGCGAAAAGCTTGGCCCGATCGTCTTTGGCTCGGAGCATGAGGAAGTATTCCTCGGCCGTGATTTTGCTACTTCGCGCAATTATTCTGAGCAGATCGCATCGCTGATCGATGAAGAGGTGAAAGCCTTTATCGAGAAGGGAATGGATCGCGCCAAAGAGATTTTGACCCGTCGCCGCGCCTTGCTGGATAAAGTTTCTGAGACCCTGTTGGAAAAGGAAAAAATCGACGGTGCGGAATTCGAAAAACTTTGCAATGAAATTGTTTGACAAGTCTTGACAAAGTACACCAATGGGTGTATAACATAAAAGAAATTTTCAAAAGGAAGTCGTTTTGACTTCCTTTTGATGTGTGTTTAGGAGGTTTTTATGCAGTTATTATTCTTTATTGCCGGTGATAGCGATGTGGTCGCTCCGCTTCTGTCAAAACTGATGGAAAAAGAGATTCATGGCGCTACCGTTGTGCCTTGTGAAGGTATGCTTCATGCTCTCTATGATTCCTCGGTGGAACCTCCTCCGATCTTTGGTTCCTTGCGCCATTTTCTCAATCCTGCCCATGCGCAAGGGAAAATCGTGCTGTTGGTATTACCCGATAAAAAAGTTGAGATCGTAAAACAGGTGATTCATGAGCAGGTCGGCCCATTGGATGGCCCGAACAAAGGCGTCTTATTTACCTTGCCTATTGCCTATTCGGAAGGAGTCGCAGAAGACTGATTATGAACATCCTATTGAGTCTGGCATTTGCCATGATCGTAGGCCTGTTATTGACCCGCGTTGTTAAACTTGTGCATTTGCCCAATGTAACCGGCTACCTGATTGCCGGACTTTTGATCGGACCGTATGTGTTAAATGTTTTTCCTACCCAATCACTGGAAGCGGTGGGATCGATCTCTACGGTTGCCCTTGGTTTTATTGCTTTTTCTATCGGTAATGAGTTTCGGTTTTCTCATCTGAAACATATCGGTAAGAATGCTATTATTATCTGTTTTTGCCAAGCGCTTCTTGCTGCCGTATTGGTGGATGTAACGCTGCTTCTTGCTGGTTTTGATACGCCGCTATGTCTGGTGCTGGGCGCAATTGAAGTCGGATCGTAGCCATGTC
>JAZNSU010000064.1:0-3144 GCA_045591385.1 Eubacteriales bacterium | reverse complement strand
ACGGAGTCAAAGTCCGTTGCCTTACCGCTTGGCTACACCCCTATTCGTACCATAACATATTACCAATTTCTTGTGAATTTGTCAATACATAAATGCTCCACTTTTTAAATTGCTTTTTTAAATCGGGAAACCACTTGACAGTGTCGGGCAAAACAGTATATACTCAAAGGGTAAGTTCTAAGGAAAGGATACTACATAGTATGAATAAGAAAATTTTGGCAGGCCTTTTGGCTATTATTATGATTTTGGCTCTGGTGTTGGTTGGTTGCTCCAAGCCGTCGCAAGGCGGTCCCGATCAATTTGCCTCAAGCGGTATCGGTGTTGAGGATTGGGATGATTTCATTGTCAATGGGAATGAGAATTCAGATGATAACAATTCCCAGTCCGGCTCCCAATCCGGTTCTCAATCCGGTTCTCAATCCGGTTCTCAGTCGAGCAAGCCGTCGAATAGCCAGTCCTCTTCGGGTAGTGGTTCGGTGCCGACCGATGGCAGCAAGGTTTTGACCTATGAGGAGTATTTGACTTTGTCTTCCGCTGAACGGTATGCCTACTTCAAGAGTTTTAACTCTCCTGATGATTATATAGCTTGGCACAACAAGGCTATGGCTGAATATGAAGCCAATCGGGATTCCACCCGCGTGGAGGGCGACGGCGGTTTCTATCTCCCTGACCATATCAAACCATGAAGCAGTATTATAAGATAGCGGGTCTGACCGTTACCATGGATGTCCACGGCATTACCGAACAACGCGCTGAGAAGTATCTGTGTGAGCCGACCGACGCGGCGGATATGGAAGTTGTATCCCATTGGGAACAGGTCAAGGAAAATCACCCTGGGTTTGATGATAACAGCGGGGAATATATGTCCACAGCCGCCAATTTTTATCGGCAGTTGATGGATTTTGATGGTATGATGCTTCATTCTTCTACGGTTGTGGTTGATGGGAAAGCCTATTGCTTTACCGCTGATTCGGGCGTGGGGAAATCGACCCATGCGCAACTGTGGTTGGATAAGTTTGGCGAGCGTGCCTATATCTTGAATGATGATAAACCGGCTTTGCGCCGCGAGGATGGGGTTTGGTATGCCTACGGCACGCCGTGGAGCGGCAAGCATGATATCAGCCGCAACGAGCGGGTGCCCGTGGCGGGCATTGCCTGCGTCTTCCGTGCGCAGGAGAATAGCATTGCGCCCTTTGGCGGAACTGCGGCGATCGGAGCCATCTTTAAACAGCTCAACCGTCCCCGTGTGCGTGATGCCCGCGAGAAGTTATTGGATTTATTGGATAAATTGCTCCGCGAAGTGCCGGTATGGCAGTTGCATTGCAACAAAGAGCCGCAGGCGGCCGATGTGGCTTATCTGGCCATGAGCGGGCAGGGAAAGGATCGTAACGATGAAGATTAAAGAAGGATTTGTTTTGCGTGAAGTAGCAGGGGATATTGTTGTTATCCCTTCGGGCGATACGCTGGATCTGAATATGATGATCACCCTGAATGATACCGGCCGTTTTTTGTGGGAGATCTTGGAAAAGGGTGCCGAAACCGAGGATTTGGTACAGGCGCTTACACAGGAGTATGATGTTACCGTCGAGGATGCCAGGGCGCATGTCGATGTTTTTGTGGCAAAACTGAATGAAAACGGACTTATTGAATGAAAAAGAGTTGCCGCTGGAGGTGATGATGCCCATCATCCGTGAGCAGTTGGCTCGGGGATGCTCGGTGAAACTGTCTCCCCGCGGCACCAGTATGTTGCCCATGCTTCGGCAGGGGGTCGACAATGTGTTGCTCTCGCCCTTGCCTGAGCGGCTTGGAAAATATGATCTGCCGTTATACCAGCGGGATGACGGCAGTTATATTTTACACCGTATTGTCGGTGTCGGTGAGCATTATACCTGCATGGGGGACAATCAGTTTGTGTGCGAATACCCCGTCCGTCATGATCAGACCATTGCGGTGGTGACGGCGTTTTATCGGGGTGATAAAAAGGTTTCCGTTGATGCTCTATCTTACCGTCTGTACTGCCGCCTCTGGTGGCACTCTCGGAAATGGCGCCGATTCTGGCGGCGGGGCATCGGTTGGTTGCGGAGGCATGTGACATGAAAAGAAAAGGAACCGAACAATGGATCATAGGCAAGATCCGCAAACGCATCCCTTCGATCGTGTTATTAACGGTCTGTCACATGGGATCGTCCCTGCTGGGTGTTGCCTTTGCTTTAATGTCTAAGAATATGATCGACTATGCGCTGGCCGGAGACCCGACCAGTTTTTTCCGTGCCTGCATTTATCAGGGCGCGATCATATTGGGCGTACTGGCCTGTACGATTCTGACTCGGCACCTGCACGGTAAACTCGCGGCCGATATGGATCGGGATTTTAAGCGGGGCATTTACCGTCATCTGATCCATGGCGATTATATGTCGGTCTGCGCCTATCATAGCGGCGATATGATCAACCGCCTTACCAGCGACGTGCGTGTCGTGGAGGAGGGTGTGCTGTCCGTCATTCCCAATGTGGCGGCCATGGTTACTAAACTGATTGCCGCCGCCGCGGCCTTGGTCGTGCTTGACCCCGTTTTCACTTTAGTGGTAGCGGGAATCGGTGTGGTCATTCTGGCGGTGTCAGCGCTGTTGCGCAAGCGGCTCAAAGCCATCCACCGCAAGGTGCGGGAGGAAGATGGAAAGGTATCCTCTTTCTTGCAGGAAACGCTCGAAAAGATTTTGATGGTGCAAGCGTTGGACGTATCCGAGCAGATGCTGGAGCGTGCGGATGACCGTATGGAAGATCGATATCGGGCGCAGATGCGCAGTAAAAATGTCTCGCTGGTCACCAATGCGGGCTTGCACTTCCTGTTGCACGCATCGGGCTTTATTGCTTTGATCTGGTGTTCGGTGGGACTGTTTATGGGCACATTGACCCCCGGTATGCTCACCGCCATTACCCAACTGGTCAGCCAGCTGCAACGCCCCTTTGTGGGAATGTCGGGTATTCTGCCTCAGTATATGTCGATGCTGGCCTCGGCCGAACGGCTGATGGAATTGGAAGACATTACGCCCGAACCGACCGAGCGGATCGCGTTGTCGGCCGACGGGATTGTTGCTATCGGCGCACAGGATCTGCAGTTCACCTACAAGTCGGATCGTAGCCATG
>JAZNSU010000063.1:0-13714 GCA_045591385.1 Eubacteriales bacterium | reverse complement strand
AGTGCGGTAGATGCCGCCCTTGCCGCAACCAAGGCGGGACGCATTGGCGTGCTTGGCACACCGGCAACGATTGCCAGCGGCTCCTACGTCAAGAAGCTCAAGGCGAAAGCGGATGTGGATGTCGTTTCGCACGCCTGTCCGCTCTTTGTGCCCTTAGTCGAAAACGGATATACACAAAAGGACAATCCGATTCTGCGTTTAGTGGCGCAGGAATATTTGGCGCCACTTTTGGAGGCGCAGGTAGACACTATTATTCTGGGGTGCACCCACTATCCCCTGCTTCGCGAGGCGATTGCCGATTTGTGTCCCGACATTACGCTGATTGATGTGGGGCAGCAGGCGGCACTTCATGTATCCCGCTCGCTGACCGAATCGGGATTAGCGGCCACGCACGGTGAAGGGCAATATCGGTTTTTCGTGACCGATACGACCGAGAATTTTGCTCATTACGGTTCCCTATTTCTCAATCAGCCCATCCGCGGGCAGGTGGAAAGGGTGGAACTGGGCGGATGAATGTATTAGTATCCATTGTCGGCACTCAGAGTAACGGCCCGTCGCAGGACAGCGTAGAAATGCTGACTGAGGCGGAGATTGAGCAGCTGGATGAAATTACCGATATTCGTTACAAGGAGCCGGATGAGAGTGGATTTGAGGAGTGTCACACCCATATCCGCGCCATCGGGAACACTTGTGTCACCATTACCCGAAGCGGCAAGTACGCTTCACAGCTGATTTTAGAGAAGGGACAACGCCATCTCAATCATTACGACATGGGATTTGGGCAGTTGGTGATGGGGGTCAGCACGTCCCGCATTGAGAACACGCTCCGTTTGGATGGCGGGTCATTAACGGTGAATTACACTCTGGAAATGAACCATTCTCTGATCAGCAACAATCGCTTTGTGTTAAAAATTGTGGAGGTCAAACATGATAACCAATAATCCGAAAAAATATATTACCGAC
Organism: Eubacteriales bacterium; assembly: GCA_045591385.1. Classification (GTDB taxonomy): domain Bacteria; phylum Bacillota; class Clostridia; order Oscillospirales; family UMGS1783; genus CAKSHC01. The sequence goes on along the minus strand of JAZNSU010000063.1, from coordinate 12,751 downwards.
GCTTTGCGTAAGTGCATCACCAAAGCAACCGTATCCGCCATGGCTGAGGGGGCATTACCGGAGTGTGATTTACCGTCCTTTTCCATCGAGACCCCGAAAGATACCTCGCATGGGGATCTGTCGGCGAACATTGCCATGGTGGGAGCGCGCAGTTTCCGTGTAGCACCCCGTGTCGCGGCATCCGCGATTGCTGACCGCATTTCTTTTGACGGCACACCCTTTGCCCGTTGTGAAATTGCAGGACCCGGCTTTATGAATTTCTTTCTCTCTGATGAACTGGCAGGGATTACTCTGGAGAGCATCCTCTCTATGGGCAAAGATTACGGCAAGACCGAGGCCGAGAATCCGCAAAAGGTGATGGTGGAATTTGTTTCGGCCAACCCGACGGGGCCGATGCATATCGGCAACGCGCGCGGCGGTGTCATTGGTGACTGTTTGGCGGCTTGTCTGGGCGCCTCGGGGCATGATGTGACACGTGAGTTTTATGTAAATGATGCCGGTAATCAAGTCGAGCGTTTTGCGCTGAGCATTACGGCGCGCTATTTGGAAGTTTGCGGACATGCCGAGAGCAAGGTGCCGGATGACGGGTATCACGGTGAAGACGTACTGATCCTCGCCCGTGAATTCCACAAAGAATACGGCGAAAAATACGGGGATACGCTTACCGATGAGTTAAAGGATGAGCTGACCAAGTTTGGTCTGTCCCGCAATATTGCCGCGATGCAGAAGCATTTGGGACGGTTTGGCGTCAACTATGATGTATGGTTCATGGAAAGCGGCCTGCACGCCGGTACTGAGCTGGCCGAAACGATGGATATTCTCAAATCCTCGGGCTATACCTACGAAAACGAGGGAGCGTTATGGCTTCGCACGACCGATTTCGGATGCGAAAAGGACGATGTCTTGGTGCGTTCCAATGGATTCTACACCTATTTTGCTGTGGATATTGCCTATCATCGCAATAAGTTCTTGGTGCGCGGATTTGACAAGGTGATCAATGTTTGGGGCGCCGATCATCACGGGCACGTGGCACGACTGAAAGGTGCACTTAAGGCGCTGGGGATTGAGCCCGATCGCCTGCACGTGGTGCTGATGCAAATGGTACGTTTGATGCGTGACGGAGAACAGGTTAAGGTATCCAAGCGTTCGGGCAAGAGCATTACCCTAATCGATCTGTTGGATGAAATGCCGCTGGATTCAGCTCGGTTCTTCTTCAATCTGCGTTCTCCTGACAGCCATTTTGATGTGGATCTGGACCTGGCCATCAGCAATACCTCGCAAAACCCCGTATACTATGTGCAGTATGCGCACGCGCGTATCTGCAGTATGCTGGCCAAGATGGAGGCCGACGGTATTGATATAAACGTTACTGATGCCGATCATCATTTGCTGACCGAGCCCAGTGAGCGGCTTTTGATTGCCTTGCTGGCTGAATTCCCTGAAGTAGTAAGCAATGTAGGGCTTTTGTATGATCCTTCCCTGCTCACTCGCTACAGCATTGATCTGGCAACGGCATTTCATAAGTTCTATACCGATTGTCGGTGTCATGATGCACAGGAAGATATCCGCAAAGTGCGTATAGCTCTTCTGCTTGCCACCAAGCAAACATTGGCCAACGCCTGCGCCATGCTGGGCATTGACGCTCCCGAAAAAATGTAAAAGATATCCCGGCAAACCTGCCGGGATATTTTATAAAGGAGAACTTATGAAACGAAAGCGATGGCTATGGCTCGCGGTAGCGGTCGTTACCTTGTTGGCACTGGGAGGATGGATCATCTGGGAAAATCAATCCCCCATGTTAACCAAAATAACGGTTACCTGTGCCGATACGCCAAATGAACTGGTAGGATTTCGTATTGCACACATTTCCGACTTTCACAATACAAAATATCCGGATGATGGGCAATCCATGATCGACAACATCAAACAAGAACAACCACATTTGATTGCTATTACCGGTGACCTGATCGACTCCTACACCACCGACGCTGAAAGGTCACTTAACTTTACCCAAAGACTTGTTGAGATTGCTCCTGTTTATTATGTTACAGGCAATCACGAAGGGCGTCTGGATGACATATATCCCGATTTTGAGGCTAAACTCATTCAGCAAGGGGTGCACATCCTACGAAATCAGCAGGAATTGATCGAAGCCAATGGCTATTCATTCCGTATCATCGGCATCGACGATCCACGCTTTACCACTAATAAATTGGCAGAAGAAGAAGCAATGCTTCTTCACTATATTTCCCAATTCGAAGTCGAAACAGCCCCCTTTACTCTTATGCTCTCTCATCGTCCTGAGGGATTTGATGCTTGCTGTGATGCTAACATAGACCTGGTATTGACCGGACACAATCACGGCGGCATCATCCGCATCCCTTGGCTGGGCGGGCTTTATGCAGAAGGAAAACTGTTTCCCGAACATGACAGTGGACTTTTTTACCGTGATCAGACGGTTATGTTTGTCCATCGAGGAAGCGGAAATAATTCGTTAACCTTTCGAGTCAACAACCGTCCCGAGGTGGTTATTCTTACGTTAGCATAAAAAAGATCCCGATCAAAAGATCGGGATCTTAATTTTTTACTTACGCTTCAACAGCGATTTCGTCTTCTTCCACAACAGTAGCTTCAGCCTTGACCTTCTGTCTGGACTTAATCATATCCAGCGAAGCAGCCAGCATCAGGAACAAACCGGTAGCTGTTGTAGCCAACTGAGTGGGAATGCCCATCATAACGATGGCGTTCTCAAGGAACATCATGGTAAGCATACCCATAGCGATACACAGACCGGAACCACGGCCACCGCTCAAGGAAACGCCACCGATGGCGCAAGCGGCCATACAGTTAGATTCCCAACCGGTACCGGTATTCGGTTGCGCATAGTCCATACGAATGGCCAGCAACAAACCGGCAATAGCAACAATGGTACCTGATGTTAAATAAGCAAACTTCTTAATGGATTTTACATTGATACCGGACAGGGATGCCACCTCAGCATTATCGCCGACTGCCTTGATCTTGCGACCAAACGTGGTCTTTGCCAGTATGATGGAAACGACCACATACAGCAAAACAGCAATGAAGAACGGGAGGAACAGGCCGCCGATTTCGGTATGACCAAACCAATACAGTTCCTTACCGAGGTCCTTATAGGGGTAACCACCGCTGAGCAGATAACGGCTGGCACCGAAGATCTGACCCAAGCCCATGGTAACGATGAAGGAAGGCAAACTAAGATCCAAAATAAAGTAGCTCTTAACAAATCCGAGCAGGAAACCGGTCATTACACCGGCAATGACGCCAACCCACCAAGGAGCACCCAGATTCTTGATCACAAACCCAAGAACCATGCATGCCATACCGGCGGTAGTACCAACCGACATATCAGCACTGTTAGTCAGGATAACCAAGGCGTTACCCAAACAGCAGATCCCGATAAAGGGGACCAGATTCAAAATCGAACGGATATTATTCCAAGAAAGGAATGCACCCCAGGTAAATGTACCGGCATCTATAGAATACTGTACCGTGGTGATCGCTTCAACAACCACTAGAAGGATAACCAGCGGAATCAAAGCTCCAAACTCTTCAGAAGACTTGAACCGTTTCCAAATGGAGCCGAGAGTTGTTTTTTTCTTAATAGCACCTTGCATTGTCTACGTCTCCTTTCCCTTAGATCAGGTCGATACGAGAAGCCATGTATCTTCTCTTATACACGTCAACCGTAAGAACGATCATGAGCATCGCGCCAACCAATGCCGTCTGCAGGTTCGGGTCCCAACCGATAGAGGTCAGGGCGTTCTGAATCAGAGACATCAGCAGGATGCCGAGGAACAAGCCACCCATCGAGCCGGTGCTGCCGACAAAACCGATACCGCCAATGTAGCAAGCCGCAATCGAGCGGAAGTTGGTAATACCGGTCATAACCACAGTACGCTGACGGAAGCAGGACAGAATACAAGCAATAAAGGAAAGCAAAGATACGAAGATCAAGCAAATCCATTTTACACGTTTCACATTAACGCCGGCCATGTAAGCCGAGTTGGCCGAAATACCGCTGGCCTGAATCATACGACCATACTTGGTATAACGCAGAACGATATGAGCCATCACCAGTATACCAACGAAGATCAAAAAGAGAATGGATATACCCATTCCACGGTTAGTACCGCCGGAGAGCCAAGTAAAGAAATCTCTACCAACCTGAATCGCGGCAAAATCACCAATGGCTTCGGGAACAGGTGTGATGGGAACACCCATACATAGATAGGTACCTATGCCGCCACATACAGAAGAGGTAGCTAACGTAGCAACCCACTTCATAACGCCGACCTTAAGCATCAGGAAACCGTTGAGGTAGCCCATGACACAAGCAAAGAAAGCACCAACTAAAAGACCTACCCAAGACGGATATGTATTCCAGATACACATGACGCCGTAAATGATACAAGCAAAACCGCCGACGTTGGTGGTAGACAAGTCCATCTCACCCGACATAATGATCAGTGCCTGACCGATCGACATGATGCCAACGAAAGAGCAGTTGCGAAGAAGCATTAACAGGTTGGCACCGGTAAAAAATTTGGGGTTAACCGAATAGGTAATAATCGAAATGGCAAGGATAAATAGTACCGAAATGAATTCGGAGGACAAGCAGAACTTGACCATTTTAACCTTGTTACGCGCTTTGCGAAGATCTCTGGATTCCATTGTATTTTCCATGATTTACGCCTCCTTTACCGAATTGCCAATCTTCTTGAAGGTCTTGGTAGCCAAACGCATGATCGAGACATTGTTAGCCTCTTCCTTGCTCAATTCACCGGCAACTCGACCTTCTGCCATAACGATAAAGCGATCGCACATATTCAATAACTCCGGCAGGTCCGAAGAAATCATAACAACAGCGATGCCCTGAGCGGCAAATTCGTTGATCAACTGATAAATCTCACTCTTCGCACCAACGTCGATACCCTTGGTAGGCTCGTCAAGAACCAGAACCTTAGGTTCCGCATTAAGCGAACGGGCAATAACGACCTTCTGCTGGTTACCACCGGAGAGCGTATCCACCAAAACGCCCATCTTAGGAGCCTTAACGCGTAGAGTTTCGAAATAATACTTCATGCGCTTTGCCTCTGCCTTCTCCGAAACGAAAGGACCCTTGCAGATGGCATCAAAATTGGTAATGGAGATATTCTTCATGATATTCCAAGAGAAGATCAGACCGTATTTCTTTCTGTCTTCGGTAACCAGAGCCATACCTTTTTTCATGGCATCGGTGGGACCGGTGATCTTAACTTCCTTACCGTTAAGGAATATCTTACCGGATTTCAATTTGTTTACGCCGTAAATGGAAGTCAAAGTTTCCGAACGGCCGGCACCGACAAGTCCCGCAAAACCGAGAACCTCACCGGCATGAACCGTAAAGCTGACATCTTCAACCAGATTACGATCGGCAATATAGGGATGATCCACGGTAATATTCTCTACACGCAGAACCTCTTCCCCAATCTCAACATTACGGGGAGGATACATGTTGGTAACCTCACGGCCGATCATGGCGGCGATGATCTGATCGCGATCGTAGTCCTTCTTCTCGAACTCACCGACACGCTTACCGTCACGCAGAACAGCGACACGGTCAGTCAACTCCATGATCTCGTCCATCTTATGGGTAACAAAGATGATAGCGGTACCGTTATCACGCAGACGTCTGACCACGCGGAACAGGTTTTCAACGTCGCGGTTAGACAGCGAGGTGGTAGGCTCGTCAAGAATCAGGATCTTCGGATGAGAAGACAAAGCCTTGGCGATCATCAACATCTGTTGCTGACCGATACTCATCTTTCTGGTATCCATATCAATATCGATATCCAGCTGGAGATCGTCGATCAATTCCTGTGCTGCCTTGCGCAGTTTATTCTGGTTGACCCAGATGGTCTTCTTGCCCAGCGTAAGATCGCCCATGTAGATGTTTTCGGCTACGCTTTCAAATTTGAAAACCGAAACCTCCTGCGCAACAAAACCGATACCCAGTTTCACGGCATCAATCGGGCTCGCAGGTCTGACAACTTCACCGTCAATCTTAATTTCTCCCTGATAGGAGCCGGCAGGATAGATACCGTTAATGATCTTGAGCAGTGTCGATTTGCCGGCACCATTCTCACCGATCAGTCCAAGGATCTCACCGGGTTTTACATTAAGATTAACATTGTCATTGGCTACAACACCGGGGAAAACTTTCGTGATGTTGTTGACCTCGAGTACGTACTCTCCCATAATGTAAAATCACTTCCTTCTTAAAGTGTATAAGATTCAAAACAATAGCAGCCCCTTTTCAAAAAGCACAAGAGAACAGAAAAAAGGCGAAATCCGTCAGCCTTTTCTCTATTCACTTCTCTTTCTGATCCATGGCAAGCATAAAAGGGTGCACTGCCACCATTTCTTCCCTATAATTATAAACTGAAAACTCATCTTTGTCAACCGATAGAATTCTTTTTGTGAGAATTGCACAAATACCATTTGGATTTCATCGACAAAAGGTTTTAAATTTTGCTATTTTTAAAAATTAGTTACAAAATTGTGACATTCTTACTGTTTTTACGGAGTTTTACACAGGTATAATGTAACAATTTGCACATAAAATGACATATTTTGATTAAAATGATTACAATTTCATGAATGAGGAACGATCCGTAATTTTGCACAAAAAAAACAGCCGAGGAAACCTCGGCTGTTCATTTTCTTTAATAAGCAACGCCCTGCGCAAGCATGGCTTCGGCAACTTTCACAAAACCGGCAATATTCGCACCGGCCACCAGGTCACCTTCCATGCCGTATTTCTTAGCGGCATCATAGGAAGCCTTGTAAATGCTGCTCATGATCTGATGCAGTTTGGCATCGACCTCATCGGTAGTCCAGCTATAGCGCATCGAGTTCTGAGACATTTCCAGACCGGAAACGGCAACGCCGCCGGCGTTAACTGCCTTAGAAGGAGCTACAACGACACCGTTTTGCTTAAGGTAAGCAATCGCCTCATTGGTGGTAGGCATATTGGAAACCTCAACGTAATACTTCACGCCATTGGCAACGATCTTCTCCGCTTCAGCCATACCAACTTCGTTCTGGGTAGCGCAAGGCATGATGACATCCGCCTTAACGCCCCAAGGTTTCTGACCGGCATAGAAAGGAACGCCGAATTTATCTGCATAATCCTGAACCTTGTCACGGCAAGAAGCGCGCATTTCGAGCATGAAGTTGATCTTTTCTTCGGTATTGATACCGTCTTCATCATAAACATAGCCGTCAGGACCGGAGATGGTAACAACCTTGCCGCCCAACTCGGTGAGCTTCTTAACGGTACCCCAAGCCACATTACCGAAACCGGAGATGGCAAAGGTCTTACCCTTAATCTCCTCGCCGAAGGACTTGAGCATTTCAACCGTATAATAAACGGCACCAAAACCGGTAGCCTCGGGACGGATTAGCGAACCGCCAAAGGACAATCCCTTACCGGTGAGCACTCCCTCAAAAGCATTCTGCAGGCGCTTGTACTGCCCAAACAGATAGCCAACCTCACGGGCACCTACGCCGATATCGCCGGCGGGCACGTCGGTGTTAGGACCGATATGCTTATGCAGCTCGGTCATAAAGCTCTGGCAGAAACGCATAACTTCCGCATCCGATTTACCCTTCGGATCAAAATCGGAACCACCCTTGGCACCGCCCATCGGAAGAGTGGTCAGGGAGTTCTTAAAGGTCTGCTCAAAGCCGAGGAATTTCATAATGGAAAGGTTAACTGAAGGATGGAAACGCAAGCCACCCTTATAAGGACCGATGGCCGAGTTAAACTGCACACGGTAGCCTCTGTTGACCTGCACATTGCCGTTATCGTCCATCCAGGAAACACGGAAGGTAATGATGCGCTCAGGCTCCACCATACGCTCAACGATGCCGGCCTTCACAATGTCGGGACGCTGCTCGATGACAGGCTCCAGAGATTCCAGTACCTCTTTAACAGTCTGATGGAATTCAGGCTGATCGGGGTCACGCTTGACAACATTTTCATATACCTGTTTCAGGTATTCGGTTTTAAAAGACATTTTCATACACCTCGCAAAAAAATATGCTACCATTATACAAGCATCGCCAAGGAATTACAATACTTTTTGATGAATTTTTCAAAAAAATCCATTATTTTAATCCTATGTACATTCATAACAAAAAAGAAGCAGAGAATCACTCTCTGCTTCCTCTTATTTCATATAGTCGAATTGGATTCCGTAAATATCGACGGTATTTCCATCCTGGATTCCGGCCTCTTCCAATGCCGCATACACGCCCGCTTCGGTCAAATTCTTTTCAAAAAAGGACACCGATTCATAATCGTCAAAATTGGTGGAATTGATCACGCGGATCAACCACTTACCTTCCACGAAGAAGATATCGCCATCCCGCTCAATGCGCACCGTTTTATTGGGCTCGTCATCCATCTGCGGCACATATTCGGATTCAAAGATCTCCATTTCCGGCTGATCCTTGAGCTTGTCCCACATAAAGGATATCAGTTCATCAATCCCCGTACGGGTAGCAGCCGAGATCTCCATATATTCGTAGCCGTGTTCCTTAATATAGACACGGAATCGATCGGCCAACTCCTCGTCATAGATGGCGTCTACCTTATTTCCAACCACTAACTGGGGTTTTGCCGCCAATTTCTCGCTGTACTTGGCCAGTTCCGCATTGATCTTCTCAAAGTCATCAATGGGATCCCGCCCTTCGGTAGATGCGATATCCACCATGTGAACAAGCAGACGGCAACGCTCCACATGGCGCAAAAAACGTATGCCCAACCCAACGCCATCCGCCGCGCCTTCGATCAGCCCCGGAATATCCGCCACCACAAAGGAGGCCTCCTCCCCTGCCCGAACCACACCAAGATTGGGAACCAAGGTAGTAAATGGATAATTGGCAATCTTGGGACGAGCAGCCGAAATCACCGACAACAGCGTGCTTTTTCCCGCATTAGGCATAGCCACAAGACCGATATCGGCGATCAGTTTCAGTTCCAGAATCAGATCCAGTTCCTCACCCGGTCGACCGGCCTTGGAAAAGCGGGGTGCCTGCCGTACGGCATTGGCAAAGCTTTCGTTGCCCCAGCCGCCCTTACCGCCGTGAGCAACTACAAAGCGGTCGGTCCCCGACATATCAACGATGACCTTGCCACTCTCAGCCTCTCTTACAACGGTACCCTCAGGCACCTTAACATATAGCGGTTCGCCGCACTTACCCGTGCAATTTTTGGGCGCACCGGGGGTACCGTTTTCGGCGCAATATTTGCGTTTAAATCGGAAATCGACTAAGGTATTGATGCTTTTATCTGTGACAAAAATAACATCACCGCCGTTGCCTCCCCGTCCGCCGTCGGGTCCGCCCGACGGACGGTACTTTTCACGTAGGAAAGAAACGCAACCGTCACCACCATTGCCGGCCTTGACGTGGATCTTTGCGTAATCGTCAAACATAATTTCACCTCATTTCGAGATAGAAAAAATCTCAAAGGCGGATGCCTTTGAGATTTTAAGTGCTTATCAGGCTCCGATGCACTGCGGCATGGAAACCGGCAGACTTACGCCTGCTCGTAAACGCTGACTCTCTTACGATCCTTGCCAACGCGCTCGTATCTTACGACGCCGTCTTTCAAGGCAAACAGGGAGTCATTCGATCCTCTGCCGACATTAATGCCGGGATGGATCTTCGTGCCGCGCTGGGTGAAAAGGATGTTACCGGCCAACACGAACTGACCGTCGGCACGCTTGGCGCCAAGACGTTTGCTTTCGCTGTCACGTCCGTTCTTGGTCGAGCCCATTCCCTTTTTATGAGCAAAATACTGTAAACCAAGTCTAAGCATTGTTACACCTCCGTATACTCGATGTTAATACATGTAGGATGCTGTGCATGTACCATTTTCAGATAATCCCGAAAACCGCACAACAATTTGTGTGCCATCTCCCATTGTCCCGTCGCACGAAAGGAAACCTTCTTCCCTACCGTGATCTCGGGGGCCGTACCGAAATACTCCTCGGCCAGATGCATCGTCAGATCACAAGCGGCCGAAACCGCCGCACAGACGACATCCTCACCCTCGGTAGCATATCCGGCATGACCGGACAATGTCATGGCTTTGAATCTTCCGTTTTCTGTTTCAAAACGGCATGTGATCATAGGACTTAAGCGTTGATAGCGCCGATCTCAACCTTAGTATAAGGCTGACGGTGGCCGGTCTTACGTCTGTAGTTCTTCTTAGCTTTAAACTTGAAGACATAGATCTTAGCGTTCTTACCGTTCTTGACGACCTTAGCATCAACAGTAGCACCCTTCACATAAGGAGTACCGGCAGTGATGCCCTTCTCCTTGCCGATAGCCAGAACCTTATCAAAGGTAACGGCATCGCCTTCAGCAGCGTCCAGCTTCTCTACGAAGATAACGTCGCCTTCCTGTACTTTGTACTGTTTTCCGCCCGTTTCAATAACTGCGTACATTCCAAAGCACCTCTCTTTCATATCAGACTCGCTATGGTGGGCGGCTTGCGCACTTTCATACCCACACACATGCGGCACTATGCATTATAACACAAAGTCCCGTGCTCGTCAACAACTTTTTGAGCACGGGACTTAAATTTTTTCAGAAATTAACCAAGATAGTTCTTAAGACCTGCCGAAGCGTTGACCGCATCACCGGTAACGGTAACGGTAACATTGACATTATAAATGTCGCTGAGCTTCTTGACCTTGTTCAGAAACGCCTCAACCGCATCCAGATCGGGAGCGCAGATCTTGGTGATCGAATCAATGAAGATCTCGGTAATATCGTGATTACCGGCCATCAGACCGGCCACAAAACCGTAGAACGCATCAAAATCAGAAATTTCATAATCCTCAATATTTACTAAACGGGCGCGGGAATTGATGGTAAACATCAATGTTTTGCCCTTTTCAATGTAAACGACGTTGCCGTGATCGGCGGCGACAGCCTGATTGCAGAGATCAGCCAATGCCTTGGTCTTGCCGGTGCCCTTGAGTCCCATAATTGCCTTGATCATATGTGTTAGCCTCCTTAGAATATGTATCCGCTCACAGACGGACCATTGGTTACCTATATTATACAGGAAAATCTTTAACAATTCAATAGGGTAAAACAAAAAAAGTCGGCAGATTTTCTGCCGACTTTTCTCTTAGTTCTTGGGCTTACCCAAAAGTTCAAACATATTGCTCTTATACGCCTCAACACCGGGCTGATCAAAGGGATTGACATCCAGCATATATCCGCCAATGGCACAACCCACCTCAAAGAAGGTGAAGAGTTCGCCCAGCGTATGCTCGCTGCGATCGGGAATATTGATCAACAGATTGGGCACGCCGCCGTCAATATGCGCCTTAACAACACCCTCATAGGCCTTGCTGTTGATATATTGCAGGCTCTTGCCCTCCAGATAGGCCAGACCGTCGGCCGGGTCGCCGGCGCACAGTTCCAGATCCTTTTCGGGAGCATCGATCCACATAACCGTTTCAAAGTTGTTGCGAGTACCCTCCTGCAGATACTGCCCCATCGAGTGCAGATCCTGTGTATAGGTCAACGCCACAGGGAAAATACCCTTGCCCTCTTTGCCGTGGCTTTCGCCGTACAACTGCTGCCACCACAGGGACATGGTGAACAGTTCAGGCTCATAGCCGGTCAGCACTTCAACTGTCAAATTTTTCTCGGCATACAACGCATGACGGCAAGCAGCATACTGAGCCGCTTCATTGCTGGCCAGGTCGGTAGACAGATAGCGAGCCATGGCATCCTTAGCGCCTTGCAACAAGGCATCAATATCCCCGCCGGCAACAGCAATGGGAAGCAGACCTACGTCGGTCAACACCGAGTAACGTCCGCCGATATCATCGGGCACCACAAAAGCCTCATAGCCCTCTTTTTCAGCCAAGGGACGCAGTGCACCGCGACGGGCATCGGTAGTAACGAAAATACGCTTGGCGGCATCGGCACCGTACTTGCGCTCAAGCAGCGCACGGAACATACGGAAGGCAATGGCGGGCTCGGTCGTCGTACCCGACTTGGAAACCACATTCACGCAAACGCTCTTATCCTCACACAACGTCAGCAAACGTCCCAACGCATCGGGGCTGATATTATTACCGGCAAAATAAATCTTGGGCGCATCGGTTTCCTCATGAAAAGGACCGTTCAGAAAATCAATGGCACACTTAGCCCCCATAAAGGAGCCGCCGATACCGATGACAACAAAAACATCGGCCATCTCACGAATACGGGCCGCCGCCGCCTTGATCTTCTCGGTATCAATACCGTTACCGGGAACTGTCCAACCCAGAAAATCATTGCCGGCACCACTGCGATCCCGCACTTTGATTACCGACTCCTCGATCTTTGCCGCATAGGCCGAAATAGGATCCTGACTTAAAAACATCTTGGTATACTTGGATTCAAATCCGATCATTCCCAAATTCCTCCGTTAATAAAAATGCTATTGTTATTGTACTCCTCGCTCCGCTCGCTGTCAATAATTGATTTTGCATATTCCATGGATATTTGTTTCTACAAAAAAGCACTCTCCGACACAAAATCGGAGAGTGTTTTTCTTATCTGAGGTATTTCATCGGATCGACGTATACCCCGTCGATGCACAAGGTCATGTGACAATGGTTACCCGTCGAGTTACCGGTAGAACCGACAC
>JAZNSU010000062.1:0-10621 GCA_045591385.1 Eubacteriales bacterium | reverse complement strand
CTACCGCACTGTCTACTACTCCCATAATCGGGCATAGATTGGTCTTGTCAATGTAATCTAAGGCTACCGAGGAAACGGTGCCGCAGGCAATCACAATGTATTTGACATTAAATTTTGTCAAAAATGCAATGTCTTGTAAGGTATATTTGATAATGGTATCGTTGCTGCGTGTGCCGTAGGGAACACGGCCGGTATCACCCAGATAGATGATATCCTCGTGCGGCAGTACCCGCATCAGTTCCCGCATACAGGTCAGGCCGCCCAGCCCTGAATCAAAGACGCCGATCGGGCGTTTCTTTTGTTCCATATCAGTCCTCCGCACCTGCCAGCATCTTCTCAATCAGCTGGGCATAGGTGAGATTTTGGGAATACATCATCAGCTTCGGATACATGCTAATGCTGGTAAATCCCGGTAAAGTGTTAATCTCGTTAAGTACAAAACTGCCGTCTTCCAAAGCAAAGAAATCCACACGGGACTGCCCCTTGCACTCTAATGTCTCAAACGCTTCAATGGCCGTTCGGCGAATGCCTTGCGCCGTCGTTTCTGGCAGATCAGCTGGAATATGACAGGTGGAGGTGTCATCAATGTATTTGGCATTGTAATCGTAGAAGTCTGCACCCGGCTCAATCTCCCCGCATACCGATGCGTAAGTGCCCTGACGGTCGCCAAATACGGCAACCTCAATCTCTCGGCCTGCAATAAATTCTTCCACTAAGATCTTGTTGTCAAAACGAAATGCTTCATTGATGGCCGTGATCAGCTCCGTCTTGTTACGGGCTTTCGATACCCCGCAGGACGAGCCGGTTGATGACGGCTTAACAAATACGGGATATACAAACTTGCTCTCTACTTGAGAAACCATCCGTTCCATGTCAGTACCGTTGCGGAAAATGAGATAATCGGCTTGGCGGATCCCCGCGCTGGCCAGTACGATTTTAGTTGTTGCCTTATCCATGCCGTTGGCGCTGGCACGCATCCCGGGGCCGACAAACGGAATGTCTGCCAATTCCAATAAGCCCTGCAAACGACCGTCCTCGCCGTTCTCGCCGTGCAGCATGGGCATCACAACATCAAGAGGGATAAGCGCGGTCTTGCCTTGCTCTATAACCAGAAGTCCGCGCTGAGCACGATCGCAGGATAAAAGGGCGGGTAGGTTGGTGCATTTTTCCCAGTTGCCCTCGGCAATATCCTTGGGTGATGCGGTGGTGTATAACCAGCGCCCGTCCTTGGTAATGCCTACCGTATGTACCTGATTTTTCTCTCGGTCAATATGTTCAAGAACCGCCGCGGCAGAACGGCGGGATACTTCATGTTCGGGCGATACTCCGCCAAAGATTACAAGAACCTTTCTCATGGCATGATCCTCCATAAACTATACTTAACTTCATTATAATAGTATAGCCCAAAACGCCGTATAATGCAACCACAAAAGATAGAAAACCGCCGAATAAAAAACAAAAAAAGCGGTAACAATGCTCATACAGACACATAAAAGGAGCAGGGAATATGATTAAGGGATTGAGTCGTCAGGTAATTGTAGTGCAACCGCAGGATAGTGAATGGATCGAACAGGCCATCGTCTTTGTTCGGGTCTCCGCCTCCCGTAAGGGTATCGATCAGGAACAACTGCTCAAAGAAGCAGGACGAATCATCGGCCAAAAGATCCAACCTCCCAAACGCGGAGGATTACTGTGGAGCCGAAAAAAGAAACGGTAAGGCAGGGATAATCCCTGCCTTATTTGTTGATTTATTGTCTGTTTTGTGCTACAATGACTTGTAGTATAAGAAACGGAGCATGAGATGGAGAAATTTATTTTGCCGCCTCTGCATATGGCGCCCATGGCAGGGATCACCGATGCCCCCACTCGTCAAATTGTGCGGGACTGCGGAGCGGATGTGACCTATTCCGAAATGGTCAGTTCCAGAGGTATCTATTACAAAGATAAAAAAACCCATACGCTCATGGCCTTTGCGGAAAAGGAACGGCCGATCCATATCCAGATCTTCGGCAACGATCCCGATACCATGGCCTATGCCGCCCGTGTATGTGCCGAGTATGCACCCGATTGGATCAATATCAATATGGGCTGTCCCGTGGGTAAGATCATCGGCAACGGCGATGGCGGCGCTTTGATGAAAGACCAGGTGTTGGCGGGAAAGGTGTGCGAAGCGGTGGCGAAAGCGACGGAGATTCCCGTCAGCGTAAAGTTTCGCTCAGGCTGGGATCATGCGTCCATCTGCGCGCCCGAATTTGCTAAGATTTTACAGGAGAGCGGGGCCAAAGAATTGACCGTTCATCCCCGCACAGTAAAACAACAGTATAGCGGCAAGGCCGACTATGCAGTGGCGCAGGCGGTGGTGCAGGCGGTGTCGGTGCCGGTGATTATCAGCGGTGATATTCGGGATTGGGATAGTGCTGTGGCGGCGGCGAATACGGGTGCGGCGGGGCTGATGCTCGGTCGGGCCACGCTGGGCGACCCGTGGATCTTTCGTCGGCTCAAAGCCTTGGCGCAAGGCGAAACGCCCGAAGAAATTACGGTAAACCGTAGGTTGGCAGCGGCGTTGCTCCATGCCAAACGGTTGTGCGAACATAAGGGCGAGCGCACGGGAATGTGCGAGAGCCGTAAGTTTTCGGCTTGGTATATCAAGGGGTTTTCCGATGCGGCTATCTTGCGGGATGCTGTGTGTCGGGTGACGACCTATCGGCAGTTGGAAGAATTGCTGGGACAGTATATGACAGAGGAATTTGAAGAGAGGGATGTATTTTGACCGATCTTGATATTGTAAAACGCATCCGCGCGGGGCACACGAAAGCCTATGCGGATCTGATTACCCGCTATGAGTCGGCGGTGTACGGTGCTTTTTTGCGAGCGGGGATGGATGCGGATGAGTCGATCCGTCGCACGCAGGAAGTGTTTGTGGAGGGGTATCTTCATCTGGGAAATGTAGGGAAAGAGACCGATGTTGTGCGTGCTTTTTTCCGTGTTTTGGTTGCAAAATTGCCAAAAGAGAGCCCAAATTGGTACCGAAACGCGCTAAAATTGCAGGAAAATGAGCAGATTTCTCTCATTTTGCGCCAGATTTTTAACCTTTCTTATGAGGAAATCGGCGAAAAAATGGCAATTTCGCGCGAAAAAGTGGCCGAATTGTTATTGTCTGCTCGCGAGGCGTTGATGGCCGATCTGCCGTCGGGAGATCCCTGCGAAACATATCGGCAGATGATGCCCTATTATCTGGATAACGAACTGTCCCGTGTCGAGCGAATGGATTTTGAGGTGCATGTTGAGAGTTGCTCGGCTTGCTTGGAAAGGTATGAGGCTTTACAGGTGGTCGTGCCTGAGCCAATGTACGAGATGTTGCCGGAATCGGTCGAGGCGGCCGTGCTGGAGCGATTGCAGGAAACCTTTGAAGACGATCAAGAAGACGAGCCGAAAGAGAGTCTGGAAGAAAAACTGAACAAGAAGCAGAATCTGCGTGTTTGGTTGTTGGTGGGTGGTGTACTGCTGTTTAGTTTGTTTAGTTGGCTGTTCTCGCTGGGGTATGAGGCGCATCTGTCGCAGGAATCGAGCGGGGCCGGGGCGAGCCAACCCGCCGTGGAGGTGACCGACCCCGATGAATTTTCCTTGAGTTTGGCACAGGAGATCAAGCAGGCGCACGGCTTGTTCGTTAACTTTGGTATGAATCGGGTGTCGATGACCGAGAAGTCGGTCATTACCATGTTTGCCGATTATATTGCCGCCCAGCCGGCGCAGGAATATCAAGGGCCTGTCAATGCGGGCAACCTTGGCAGCATCAGCGCCAACCCAAAACTGTCCTGTACCATTAACATAACCAATCAGCATAAACTGCTGGTGGATACAGGCGACAAAATATGGGAACTGCAAACCACACGGGATGAATTATTAGACATCCTTAAAATATTAGGAATATAAGAGAAAGACTGCCAATGCAATAGTGTTGGCAGTTTTGTGTTATATTGACAAAATGGGCAGGATGTGATATACTCGCCATGTCACACAAATCGTATATTTTTTCTATTCCAAGGGGGAAAATACTTTGGTAAAAGTGTTTTCTCTTCTTGCTTATATCCCCTTGGATAGAATGCGATTGTGTGACAACAATGAAGGGAAGCATTTTTCGGTGTGCTCCTTTGTTGGGGCACACTTTTTTATTTTGTGAGGAGAAAGACATGGCGAAGAATGGAATCCTGTTTTCAACAAAGGATAAATTTAATTGCCCCTTTTACAAGTCACTGGCTTGGATTCTCATACCGGGTTGGCTTGTGCAGGCAGCGATTGTTCTGTTTTTTCCGTTTGAGTTTGCTGTTGTTGGGACGTGTGCTTGGGGGCTTTTTCTTGTTGATCAGATCGCTGATGTGAGGTTCATGAAGAAGTCGTATGTAGAATTGCATGAACAGTATATACAAGGGTTTTCGATGGGGCGATTGATGAAAAAGGGTGTGGCGTTTACCGTTGTGTATCGGGAGATTACCGATGTGTATGCCGCAGCTGATATACTCACCGTCCGTACAGCACACGGGAAGTATCGAATACAGGCATACAAGTGTGAGAAAGAAGTAAAAGAGATGATTCTTAAGCGGATGCCACAGAGTAAAGACAGTAAAGGGGTAGCCTGAATGGCTGCCCCTTATTTATTTTTGTGTTGAAAGAGTGAAAGATGTGTGATATAATTTTATAATATTATAATTGGGTATATTATATATATCTTTGGGAAAGGGGAGAGATCATGGACGGTCAGATGCTAGCAGATGCTTGCGGGATTGACAGTATTTTAGCCGATATTTTAATCGAGCGGGGCATTGACTCGGTCGACCATGCCAATGATTTTCTTTCCGATACCAAGATAGTATTCCATGACCCGATGATGATGCGGGATATGCAAAAAGCAGTAACTCGTATCTGGCGGGCGGTGGATGGGCAGGAAAAGATCCTGATCGTGGGCGATTCGGATGCCGACGGCATTACGGCCACGGCGGTGACGGTTCAGTATCTGCGCTCGATCGGCGCGGATGTGCGATACTACATTCCCCCTACCGATCGGATTACCGCCTTTTGGCATGGCGAAGTTCAGGAGATCACTAAGGATATTAACCTAATCATTACGGTGGACTGCGGGATCTCGGCGCTGAGTGAGGGCGTTGGGGGTATGGCGGCGGATGTGATCGTGACCGATCATCACGAGTGTAAATCGGTGTTACCAAAGGTATATGCCGTGCTGGATCCCAAGCGAGAGGGAGAGACCTATCCTTATCCGCACTTATCGGGCGCGGGTGTGGCGCTCAAACTGATTTGTGCGCTGGCGGCGCAGCGGGGGAATCCGACCGAGGAACTGTATCGATATTGTGACTTGGTGGCGATCGGCACGGTGGCCGATGCCATGCCGCTGACCGATGAAAATCGCTCGTTAGTCAAATTGGGACTGCGGCAGATGCAGAGCAAGCGGCGGTTAGGCATTGACATTCTGCTTCGCAGCGCCAGTTACAATTTCAACCGTGCCATTACGGCATCCTGTGCGGGATTTGTGATTGCGCCTCGGCTGAATGCGGCGGGGCGGGTGGATCATTCGGAGTTGGCCGTTGAATTGTTATGCACCGATCAGGCGGCGCAGGCGCATCAATATGCGGAGAAACTGATGCAATTTAACCGTGAGCGACAACAGATCGAGAGTGGTGCGGTAGAAATGGCGTCAACGATGGCGGAGCAGGAACCGGACCGAGAGGGACAGCGACTGGTATTCCTTTGTGTGGAAGACTGGCCCAACGGCATTGCCGGTATTGTGGCGTCGCGGTTGGTGGATCGGTATGCGTTGCCGTGTGTGATCGTATCGGTAAGCCACGGAATCGGACGGGGCAGTGCCCGTAGCGTGAAAGGATTTAATATGTTTGCGGCGGTGGGTGCCTGCGTCGATCTGCTGGATGAGTTTGGCGGACATGAGTTGGCGGCCGGCTTTACGATAAAAGAGGAAAACATACCGGCATTGAAAAAGGCTTTGGTGCATCGGGCCGAGCGGGTCTATTCAGACGCGGGATATGCGCCGGGGTTATCGGTTTCGGCGGTGCTGGATGTGGAGCAGATCACCTTAGATCTGGCACATCAACTTCAAAAACTGGAGCCGTACGGCATGGAGAATCCGCAACCGTTGTTTGTGACCAAAGAAGTATTATTGGAAGAACTGATGCCGTTGGCGAATGTGCGGCATTTGCGCTTATCCTTAGAAAGGAACGGGCGTCGGTTTACGGGGCTGATGTTCGGACACACGTTGCGGGAGTTGCGATGCTCAGCGGGGGATCTGGTGGATATTGTATATGCGCTGGACATTAACACGGGTAAACATTCTGAGCAGTTACAACTGATCATCAAGAAGATCGAGGTATCTCAATGCTGTTTGGTGGAAGGATATGAGCAGGAATACGAGCAGTTTATGGCGGGAGAACTTGACCATTTGCCCGAAGCGGCGATACCCGACCGTAAGGACGTAATCGATGTATACAGTTATTTATTACGAACGATGGGGGAGGCGGATGCCGATACGCCCCGCTATCCGTCGGTGATGGCGCGGCGCATTTCGCGGGCGTTTGGCAAACCTTTTCACTACTCACAGTTGATGCTGTCGCTGGGGGTACTCGGTGAACTGAAGATGGTAGAGTTGCATCCGATGGGGCGGCAGATTCGTATTTTGGTCAACTGTTGCAACGAGAAGAAAAACTTAACGCAATCAGCGCTATGGAAGCGACTGAAAGGATAATATGGATTACAAAAAGAAATTGATCGACGGGATTGCTTCCCGCGGGACACAATTGGATATGGAAAAGATCCTGCGCGCCTATGACATTGCCAGAGAGGTGCACGGGGAGCAGATGCGGCAATCGGGTGAGCCTTACATTTCGCATCCGGTTGAGGTGGCGTTAATTTTGGTCGGGATGGACTGCGATACCGACACGGTGGTGGCGGCGTTATTGCATGACACACTGGAGGATACCGACCTGCCGCCTGCCAGCATTCGCAAAGAGTTCGGGGCGGATGTATTGTTGATTGTGGACGGATTATCGAAACTGAGCAAGATCAACTACAACACCGAGGAAGATGAGCAAGCGGAGAATCTGCGCAAGATGTTGTTGGCGATGGTGCAAGATATTCGAGTTATTCTCATTAAACTGGCCGACCGCTTGCACAACATGCGCACGCTCTCTTTTAAGACGGAAGCCAAGCAGCGGGAGATCTCTTTTGAGACGATGCAGATCTTTGCGCCGTTGGCTGACCGTTTAGGTATGCGCCGCATCAAGGCGGAGTTACAGGATATTTCATTATCCTACCTTGATCCGATCGGGTATGCGGAGATTGAGCGGGATATCAGTGCGATTTACGATCACGGCGATCAGATGTTGCGGGCGGTCAAAGAAAAGATGTCAACAAGGTTTGGGGAAGCCAACATCAAGTTCAGCATTGATTCGCGTATCAAACAGATCTACAGCGTATACAACAAAATGTATACCCAGAATCATACCTTTGATGAGATCTATGACCTGTTTGCGGTGCGTGTCATCGTAGACAGTGTGCCCGACTGCTATAACGTGTTGGGTATGATTCATGATATGTTTACGCCGCTTCCCGGACGGTTCAAAGACTACATTTCGACGCCGAAACCGAATATGTACCAATCCTTGCACACGGTCGTTCTCTCTCGTGAGGGGGTATCCTTTGAAGTGCAGATCCGCACATGGGAGATGCATCGGGTGGCTGAGTTTGGTATTGCGGCGCATTGGAAATACAAAGGCGGCATTACCGGCAGCGATTCGATTGACAGTAAGTTGGAGTGGATCCGTTCGCTTTTGGAAGAACAGGGTGAACACACCGACAATGAAGATTTTATGCGGGAGTTGAAGGTCAATCTGTTTGCCGATCAGGTGTTCGTATTCACTCCCAAGGGTGATGTCATCAACCTGCCGGCGGGATCAAACCCGATTGATTTTGCCTATAACATACACACGGCGGTAGGTAACAGCATGATCGGGGCTAAGGTTAACGGTAAGATTGTAGAGTTGTCCTATGTGCTTAGCAACGGGGATGTTGTTGAAATTCTGACGACCTCGGCGCAACGTGGGCCGTCCCGTGACTGGTTGAACATGGTACGCACCAATGGGGCGCGTGCGAAGATTCGGCAATACTTCAAGCGTGAGAAGAGGGAAGAGAACATTGTCAAGGGTCGGGATGACATTGAGCGGGAGATGCGCAAAAACGGCATACCGCTTAGCGGTGAGATTCACGATACCTTAATCGCTTCGGTATGTACCCGATTCTCGATGAAGGATGAGGAAGAATTGTATGCGACGGTAGGCTACGGTGGGCTCTTGATCACTAAGATCATGCCGAAGATGATTGATGAGTACCGTGCCCTGCGCAAGCCTGCGGCGCCTGAGATCACCAAGGTGGACGGCAAGGTGCCGGTATCCCGTGCTTCGGGCGGCGTGATTGTGGAAGGCATTGATAATTGTCTTGTTAAACTTTCGCATTGTTGTAATCCGTTGCCGGGGGATGAGATTGTTGGGTTTATTACTCGCGGATATGGGGTATCGGTGCACAAGAGTGATTGCCCCAACGTGAAAAACATGATTGGCTCGGCCGACGGTGCGGCGCGGCTGATTGGGGTGTCGTGGGATTATTACGAAGATAAGTGGTTTGCGGCGACCCTTAACATTTTGGCGCACAACCGTATCGGGTTGGCGGCCGATGTGACAACGGCGTTGGCGGCCTTGCACGTGATGATTCATCAACTCTCAGCGAGGGAGATGAATGAGGATGAGGTTGTGTTGACCGTTACCATTGATATTAAGAATCTTGGGCATTTGGAGTCGGTGACCAGTCGGTTACGCAAGATTCCGAGTGTGATTCAAATTACCAGAGGTGTGAACTAATGAAGATTTCCTGCTTGCCGCTTGGCCCGTTGGAGACCAACTGTTATATCATAAAGGACGAAACCAGTGGGTTGGGGGTTGTGATTGACCCTGGTTTTCATGCGGACCGTATTCTGTCGGAGATTGAGGAGATAGGTGTTGCTGTAAAGTATATCCTCTTTACGCATGGGCATTATGATCATACCTTTGCGGGGCGCGCGGTTGCTGAGCAGACGGGAGCGCAGGTAGTCATGAACAGGGCGGATGCATCCCTTTTTGAGCAAGGCGGTGGTATTACCCGTTATGTATTCCCGCCCAAGTCGGAGCAGATGATGCGGGAGGCCTATATTCGACCGCATCGGCTGGTATTTGACGGAGAAACCTTGGATGTTGGGAATCTGCATTTTGAGTTTTGTTCGGTGCCGGGGCATACGGGTGGTAGTATGCTGATTTTGTGCGGTGATGTTGTCTTCACGGGGGATACGCTGATGCGGGGGACGATCGGGCGTACCGATTTCCCTGAGAGTCAGCCCGAGAAGATGGCGCACTCGTTAGACATTGTTAAAGCATTGCCTGATCATTTGGTTGTGTATCCGGGGCATGGACCTGTGACCGACATGGCGCGCGAGAAGAAATTTAATCCGTTTTTCTAATATTATGAAACTGATATGTATCGGACATCAGAGATTGTATGACCTGCAGAGTATGGCCTCGGCGTTTTTTCCCGGTGAGAGTACGCATGAGGGGTTTCCTGAGGTGGTCAGTGAGATGGTGCGGCAGCCGATGTGGGGTTGCCGCACGGTTTTGCGTACAGAAAATGGGGAATATGATGCGTTTGTTGCCTGTGACGGCACGGACGATCATGCGGTGCGGGATGCGGTCAAACGCTCCTTTTTTGCAGCGGCTGTAAAGCATACGGGTTTTACGCCGGATTGGGGTGTATTTACGGGGATTCGGCCGGCGAGAGAGTTTGGACGGATGGGGCTTTCGGTAGAGGAGTTTGCCAAGACTTTTGAGATGGCCGAGCACAAGGCGCAATTATGTGCCGACATTGTGCGGGTGCGTAATACCTTAGCCGTGCCGACGGCATTCGAGGATATTTCCCTATACCTATCCATACCGTTTTGTCCGACTCGGTGCACCTACTGCTCCTTTATTTCTGGGGCAGGCGAGAAGATGCTGGCGTTGATTCCCGAATATCTTGCGGCATTGCAGCGGGAGATTTTACTCATTGCGCAGATGGTGGAGCGGCGAGGGTTGCGGGTGCGGACCGTTTACATAGGCGGCGGGACGCCTGCGACCTTGTCAGCCGAGCAGTTGGATGGGCTTTGTCGGATGGTTCGGGATTGTTTTGGTGAGCATTTGATGGAGTTTACGGTGGAACTTGGACGGCCGGATGTGATCAGCGAGGAGAAATTGGCGGCGGTATATGAGGGTGGTGCGGATCGCATTTGTATCAATCCGCAGACCTTAGACGATGCGATTCTGGCCTCGATTGGGCGGCGGCACACAACCGAGCAATTTGAGATGACCATGCAGGCAGCAAAAAAGTTTGATTTTCATGCCATTAACTGTGATTTGATTGCAGGGTTACCGAATGATACGAAGGAAGGGTTTTCTCGGTCGCTGGAGGGCGTTTTGGCGCTGGGGGCGCAGAATATTACGGTACATTCGCTTTGCATTAAGCAGGAAGTCGGATCGTAGCCATG
>JAZNSU010000061.1:0-3464 GCA_045591385.1 Eubacteriales bacterium | reverse complement strand
GCTGACCTTGCTTTCTTCATGACCGCAAAAAGGACATCTCATGCGTTTTGTTTTCCTCTCTTTTTAGATTTTAGCCAAATAATCATCCAGAATCTCAGCCAGGGAAACCGGAAACACTTCTCCCCTTGCCAACACTTCGATCAACTGACAAATCTCCTGCCGATCGGCAGAAATGTGATTCATCGTTACATATTCTTCGATCGGATCCCGATCTCTCGTCATAACAATGCTGATCCCGTACGGCTCTTCTTTCAAAGCATCAACCGTTAAAAAATAATCCAGTTTTACGCCTTCCAACTCCCGTACCGACACCCGATACAATCGCTCTCGTCTCATGTCCTGTTTCCCCTTCTTGCTAAGTGAGACCATTATGACATGAGCCGCTATGCTTTGTAAATAAAAATCTTTCGACACCAATCGGCACAAAGTTGTTCTTTTCTAAGAAAATTTCGCTTGCGCCAATATTATGTTAACTTGAAAAAATAATTTACAATTTATTCATAAAATCAGCCGCATCGCGAAGCTGAAAATGTTGCTGATAATTGTCGGAATAAACCTCAATGACCTTGGTGACCGCATCGCTGCGAATATGCTCGTTTAAGATATTTGCATAGTTACACAAACCCTGTCCGGGTAATGCGCAGGCCCCATCATCCAGATAATCGCTGGCGTGAAAATGAATCAGATTTTCTCCCATCGCATCCCGAATACAACACGGATCCTCACCACATCGCTTGGCCTGCTTGACATCCAGCGTAAAATATACATCCTTTTGTAATATCCGCTTCATTTCCCTCACAAAGTCGGTATATCCCGCGTAATGACGCTTGACGTTTTCCTGGGAAAAGCATACTCCCTCCCGCTTGGCCGATTCAAACAATGTCGCATAAATATCGCAATATTGCTCTATGCCGATCGGCCATTCGGATCGACAGCCGTGGAAGTTAAACACACGGGCGCCCATAGCCGCCGCAGCCTCAAAATACCGTTTATAGATGTCATAGAAATCCCGACGGCGAGGCTCATAACTGCCAAACAAACAGTAGGTTTCGGCAAACGAGGTAAAGGGATGAAAGGCAACGACAGTAAGCCCCAAGCCCTGTGCCCGCTCGCGCAATCGGCAGGCGTAATCGACTGTGGATTCCGACGGGGCATTGACAAAGACCTCAATCTCACTAAATCCTAATGCAGCAATCCGTTCCAACGTTTCTTCCGTTGTGCTCGGATAAAAACAGGAGGTTGATATTCCGATCTTCATAAGGTTACGCCAACAATTTCTCGCAAGCCGCCAGTTTCACGCATACGCAGAAAATATCCATCGCCATCTGCAGATCTTCAACCGAGGGGAAACTGGGCGCAATACGGATATTGCTGTCCTGAGGGTCATTTTTATATGGGAAAGTCGCACCCGCACCCGTCATAACTACGCCCGCCTCTTTCATCAGCACAACAATGCGCTTAGCGCATCCGGCCATGGCGTTAAAGGATACGAAATACCCACCCTTGGGCGTGATCCAGTTACCGATATCCAGCCCGCCGAGTTCCCGCGCCAGCGTATCGGTTACCACATCAAAACGAGGGCGAAGTACCTGTGCGTGTTTTCTCATGTGCGCTTTGATCCCGTCAACATCCTTAAAGTATTTGATGTGGCGCAGTTCGTTGATCTTATCGGGACCAATGGTCTGATAGAACATCTGTTTTTTAATAAACTCTACATTCGCCTTAGATGCCACCATGCAGGCTACACCGGCACCGGGGTAGCAGATCTTAGACGTTGAGGCAAATTCAAAGATCATATCTTCGTTGCCATACTCGCGAGCCAAAGAGAAGATTTCAGGAATCTCGATCTCCTCATCGGTCAGATGATGAACCACATAGGCATTATCATAGAAAACACGGAAATCCGAAGCCGCAGGCTTAAGCGCGGCCAGACGGCGCACCGTTTCATCTGAATAGACAATGCCGTCGGGATTGGAGTACTTGGGCACACACCAAATGCCTTTGATCGCGGCATCCTGCGCCACCAATCTCTCAACCACATCCATATCAGGGCCGTTCTCGGTCATGGGAACGGTAATCAATTCAAAACCAAAGAATTCAGTAATGGCAAAATGGCGGTCATAACCGGGCGACGGGCAGAGAAACTTCAGTCCCTCCTGCTTTCCCCACGGCTTGTCAGAACCATATACTCCATGGGTCATAGCACGGGCTACCGTATCATACATCATGGTCAGCGAAGAGTTTCCCCCTACGATTACCATGGAATCTTCCACGCCAAGCAAATCGGCAAACAGTTTTTTAATGGACGGTACGCCGTCAAGCACGCCGTAATTGCGGGCATCAATGCCGTCGATCATACAATCGGCGCTATCCTTGATGCAGTGGAGCATATCCTCGCTCAGATCCAACTGCTCCTTGCCCGGCTTACCGCGGGACATATCCAAGGAGAGATTGCGGGCTCGAATCTGCTCATATTCTTTCTGCAGGGCATTTTTCAACTCCTGCAATTCTTCTCTGGTCATTTGGGTGTACGTTTTCATGTTCTTCTCCATTTTATAGCGATTTAATATATTGTACTTCTTCATCAGTTAAAAACCGTGTTTGACCCGGTTTGATATTCCCTAAGCGCAATTGGGCAATCGACTCTCGTTTGAGCAGTTTCACCTGCAAGCCCAACTGTTCGCACATACGGCGGATCTGACGGTTTTTCCCCTCATAGATGGTGATATGAAAGACGCTGCGTGTTTCGGTTTTTTCACGCACCTGAATTTCGGCGGGCTGTAATTGCTCGCCGTCTTCCAGCGCCATGCCCTCACTCATTTGGCGAATCTGTTCATCGGTCAACTCGCCGTTCACCGTCACGCGATAGGTCTTGGGAATGTGCGCCGAGGGTGAAGCCAAACGATGAGCCAACTCCCCGTCATCGGTCAGTAACAGCATACCTTCCGAATCCTTATCCAAACGTCCTACCGGATAAACACGGGCACTGATGTTGGGAATCAGATCTTTGACACATTTACGCCCCAACTCATCGCTAAGGGTCGTAACATAGCCACGGGGTTTATATAAAATTAAGTAGGTTGGACGGCGCTGCGTAGTTCGCACAGGCTTTCCGTCTACCGTGATCTTTTCTTCTCCGGTCACCGTCTGTCCCAGATAGGCGGATTTTCCGTTCACGCTGACGCGACCTGCCTCGATCAGCGCTTCGCCCTGACGTCGAGAACATAAGCCTTGATCAGCCAAAAATTTTTGCAAACGAATCGGTTTCTCCATATCCAATCCTCCTATCCCATTATTTTATATGATTTTTCAAATTATAGCAACAAAAATTTGAAAATTCTTCGCCATTCCGTTTGAAAACTTTTTGTTACTGACGATAAAAGAGCAACATCTTCCGTAGCGCATAAATCTACCGTGCACACCCGCTTTCCGTTACACCGAATTTCGGCCTTGGCGATCGCCTG
>JAZNSU010000060.1:0-3203 GCA_045591385.1 Eubacteriales bacterium | reverse complement strand
CGTCACGGCTGGTGACGGGGAGCAGGCTGTCGCCCTCGGCCAGTGCACGGGAGCGGATGCCCAGCGCTTTGGGAATGGAGGGGCCGGTGATATCGGCATCCAGGATGCCGACCTTTTTGCCCATGTGGGCCAAACGAGCGGCCAGCATGGCGGTGACCATGGATTTGCCGACGCCGCCCTTACCCGATACAACGCCGATGACCTTTTTAATATGGCTGCCGGCGTGAGGGGCTTCCCGCAGGTCCTGAGGTTCCTGACGAGAGGAGCAGTTGGCCGAACAGGTGGAACAATCATGAGTACATTCAGACATTACTTTCAGATCCTTTCTTTAGTTTGCAATACTATTATTATATCACCCTTTTTCGGAAAGTCAATGTGAAGGATGTCTGACTTTTTGAGCGGAGAGCAAAAAAATATTGAACAAATTGTGACCATGTGGTATAATGAGCATATCATTTAACGAAAAGGAGGCTTCCGATGGCGGATCAATTTGAGCAATTGAAGAAGGATCGGGACTATGTAGAAGAAAAGACAGCGATGTTGTCTGATCCCGATCAAAAGAAGAAAAAGCGCAATAAAGTGATCCTGACGGTGTTGTTTGTTCTGATCAATATCAGTGCAATCGTAATTACCGGTATTATAGAATTTACCAAGGAAACTCCGGAACATATTGTTTTTGATAATAACATGGTATGGCTGATCGGAGCCTTTGGCTGTATTGCATCGGCCGTCTTTTTTGAGACCTACAAATATTGCTTTATGATGCGGCACACCACAGGGGGCGTGCGAATCAAGCATGCATTTCAGACAGCGGTGCTGGGAAAATATTATGATAATATTACGCCGTCGGGTGCGGGAGGGCAGCCCTTTCAGATGTACTATTTAAGCAAGCAGGGCTATGCGCCGGGGATTGCCGGAGCCATGCCGGTGCTGGGCTTTTTGTCGATGCAGCTGGGCTTTTGTCTGGTTTTCTTTTTGCTGGTGTGTATCAATGCCCATGCGGTGCCTACGGCGCTTCACGTTATGGCGTATGTAGGTATTTTGTTCTATCTGCTGGTGCCGATGGCGATTATTTTATTTAATTTCTATCCCAAGACGGTGACGAGGATACTGGCTTGGGGCGTGCGGGTGCTTGGGAAACTCAAGATTCTTAAGGATCCCGAAAAGAGTCAGGCCAAGATGGTGTCTTCTCTGGAGGAATATCGCACGGCACTCAGTGAGATGGCAAAAGTTAAGGGGCTGATCGTGAAGGTGATGCTCATTGGCATTGCCTATCAGGTATCGCTGATGTCTACCCCGTTTTTTGTGTTACGGGCTTTCGGTTCACCCGTTACCTATCTCGATGCGTTGACGTTGACCGCCTATATTTATGCGGGTATTGCCTATATTCCGACTCCCGGTAATGCCGGTGCGGCTGAAGGAACCTTTTATACGATCTTCCGCAATCTAAACAGCAATACTTTCTGGGGGATGGCGATCTGGCGGTTTTTGACCTATTATCTGTTTCTGCTGTTGGGTGTGGGCGTGTATGGTTATAATGCCTTGGCACCGAAGATTCGTAAGCGGTTAGAGAAGGAAGACAATAACGATGAAGAGCATACAGTTTATTGATTTATATTATCCCAATATCGACGGTGTGATTCACACCGTCGATCGTTATGCCACCCATATGGATGCGGCTGTGGTGGCGCCTACGATTGAGAAAGGCTATCAAGACAAAGACGATTATCCGATTATGCGTACCCGTTCGGCTCGGATTCCCTTTGTTGGATACGGTTGGCCGATGCCTGAGCCATCAAAAAAACTAAAAGGTTTTGTGAATGGGTTTGGTGCCGATATTTTTCATGTTCATTCTCCTTTTATGCTGGGGCATTATGCCTTAAAGCGGGCAAGGAAACTGGGGATTCCTGTTGTTTCCACCTTTCACAGCAAGTATTACGATGATTTTAAGCGGGTGACGGGTTCGAAACTGCTGGCTCGTATCGGTGTGCGGTATATTGTCAATTTTTATAATAAGTGTGACGTGGTGTGGGCCTGCAGTCAAGGCACGGCACAGACCTTGCGAGAATATGGGTATAAGGGTAAGATTGCGGTGATGCCTAACGGAGCCGACCCCTTTATCAGTTTGGATTTTGAGGGCGCACGGGCGGCAGCTGCGAAGCGGTTTTCCCTGCCTACGGACAAGAAGATATTACTCTTTGTCGGGCAGATGGTGTGGCAAAAAAATCTCAAGTTGGTGCTGGATACGCTGGCAACGTTAGATGACAGTTATCGGTTGTTGTTGGTGGGGACGGGCTACTATGAAAAACAGATCCGTGACTATGCCTGCCGGATCGGAGTAATGGATCGGTGTATTTTTACCGGACGGGTCAGTGATCGGAGCACGCTGGAGGGGTTGTTCCTGTGCGGGGATCTCTTTTTCTTCCCGTCCTTGTATGATAATGCGCCCTTGGTATTGAGGGAGGCGGCGTCGGCCGGACTTCCTGCCCTGTTGGTGAGGGGAAGCAATGCCGCCGAGTGTGTGACCGATAATGAGAACGGTTATCTGGCCGAGGAATCGGTGGCGTCGATGTCGGCTCGCATTACGGAAATTTTTGAGAATAAAGAGAAAATGAAAGCGGTTGGTCAACAAGCCAAGCAGACCATTCCCATCCCGTGGGAGTCGCTGACTAAAAAGGTTGAGGAGCAATATGCCGCCATCACAGAGCAGTATGGAAGAAAGTAAGCGCATCGAGCGCAGTATCATCACCACCTATCGCAAGACCATTTGGAATCGATTTATTGAAGGGGTTAAGAAATACCGAATGGTAAACGAGGGGGATCGCATTGCGGTCTGTTTATCGGGTGGGAAAGATTCGGCGTTATTGGTCAAATGTATGCAACAACTGCAACGGTATGGGGATTGTCATTTTGAGTTGCGGGTGATTGTGATGGATCCCGGTTACAGTCCGGAAAATCGGCGGAAGATTGAAGAAAACTGTGCTCGCATGGGTATTGTCCCCGATATTTTTGAAACGGATATTTTTGAATCGGTTGATCAAGTTGAGAAAAACCCCTGTTATCTGTGCGCCCGTATGCGACGGGGGCATCTATATGCCTTTGCCGAATCGTTGGGGTGCAACAAGATTGCCTTGGGGCATCATTTTGACGATGTGATCGAAACGACGCTATTGGGATTATTATACGGGGCGCAGGTGCAGACG
>JAZNSU010000059.1:0-6120 GCA_045591385.1 Eubacteriales bacterium | reverse complement strand
CATGGCTACGATCCGACTTGACGCCAAACAGCGCCTATCTAATGCTGACGCCGTTGTTGCTGAGTTGACCCAGCGTGATGCCGATGCGCATGCGCAGTACGATGCGGCCAAGGCGGAGATGGTATCCTGTTCGGCGCTGTCGGATGAGTTGACCAAAGAGATCGCGCAGCGCACCGCCCAATCGGATGAATTGCTCAAGGGGCATGAAGAGATCATTGCCCGTCGGGATGCGATTGTGGCGCAGATCGGAGAGCGCAAACTGGCCATCTTTACCATGGAAAAGGATATTGAGACCATCCAGCGTTCGATTGAAGAACTTAACGGCTACAAGATGGAACGCAGTTCGATCATGGATGCTAAGCACGCCGAGATGGACTTGCTGGCGCAGAAGAATAAGGAACTGGAAAACGGCATTGAGAATTGCCGTGCTCAGGCCGAAGACTTGCGCACGCAGGCAAAAGATAAACAGGCGCACGTGGAAGACATTCGTCGCCAGCGTGAAGAGGCGGAGAAAAAGGTCAACGAGTTGCGAGTATCGTCCCGTGATATTGCAGCCGAGAAAGAGCGCTTGATCCGTGAAGTGGAGCGTCTGGAGACCAGACGAGAGACTATCGAATCGGAATATGATAACATCGTGGCCCGTCTGTTTGACGAGTATGAACTGACCTTGACCGATGCTCAGCCGCTTCGTCAGGAACTGCCCAGCATTACCAAGGCGCAACAGCGCTTAGGGGAGATCAAGGGCAAGATGAAGCGAATGGGAGATGTCAACATCGGCGCCATTGAGGAATATAAGGCGGTCAAAGACCGTTATGATTTCCTGATGGGGCAGACCAATGATCTGGAACAAGCCAAGAGTGACATGGAAAAGGTGATTTCTGAACTGACCGAACAGATGAAGTCGATCTTCGGGGAGCAGTTCGTGGTCATCAATGAGACATTCAAGCAGACCTTCCAAGAGTTGTTTGGCGGCGGTAAGGCCGACCTGATTTTGACCGATCCGACCGATATGCTCAACACGGGCATTGAGATTCGAGTTACTCCGCCGGGTAAGGTGATCAAGAACCTGTCGGCGTTGTCGGGCGGGGAACAGGCCTTTGTTGCTATCGCTTTGTACTTTGCTATCATTCGCGTGCGTCCGACTCCGTTCTGCATCATGGACGAGATCGAGACGGCGCTGGATGAAGTGAACACGGCGCGTTTTGCTGCTTTCTTACATACCATTACCGAACATACGCAAGTGATTATTGTATCTCACCGTCGCAGTACGATGGAAGAAGCCGATGTTCTGTATGGCGTGACCATGCAGGAGAAGGGCGTTTCCAAACTGCTGACGATCAATGTCGGGCAAGTGTATGATGACTTGCGGATTCAATAGGAGAAATCAATGGGACTTTTTGAAAAACTAAAAAGTACATTAAGCAAGACCCGCCAATCCTTTGGCGAGAGCATGAACTCCTTGCTGTCTAATTTCCGCTCGGTGGATGAGGATTTTCTGGAGGAACTGGAAGAGACGCTGATCATGGCCGATGCGGGCGTGGAAGTGACCGAGGAGATCATTGACAAATTAAGAAAGCAGGCTAAGTTAGAGAAAATCTCCACGGCCGAACAGGTGCGGGAACTGCTGATGCGCATCATCACCGAGCAGATGTCGGACGAGCGATCGGCCTTGCAGATCAACACCAAGCCGTCGGTGATTATGGTCATTGGCGTCAACGGTACGGGCAAAACGACGACTTGCGCCAAGTTGGCGAAATACCTGCAGGATAATGGGAAACAGGTGTTACTGGCGGCGGGAGATACCTTCCGTGCGGCGGCATCGGAGCAGTTGGATATTTGGGCCAAACGCATTGAGATTGACATTGTCAAGCACCGTGAGGGCGGCGATCCGGCGGCGGTCTTATTTGATGCCATTGCGGCGGCCAAGGCGCGGGGCAAGGATGTTATCGTTTGCGATACGGCCGGTCGACTGCATAATAAGAAACATCTGATGGATGAACTGTCCAAGATGAGCCGTGTCATTGAGCGGGAGTTGCCCGATGCCGATAAGGAGTTTTTGTTAGTCATTGATGCCACGACCGGACAGAATGCCATTAACCAAGCCAAGGAGTTTGCCACGGCGACGGGCTTGACGGGTATTGTACTCACAAAACTTGACGGTACGGCTCGCGGCGGTATGGCTATTGGCGTGCTCCATCAACTGGGGATTCCCATTAAGTTTGTGGGACTTGGTGAGAGCGTGAACGATTTTGATTTATTCTCGCCTGAGAGTTATGCTAAAGGATTGTTAGAATGAAACTGCTGATTGCGACCAATAATGTCAACAAAAAACGGGAAATTGACGAGATTTTAGGACCTCTTGGTTTTGAGACGATGATTCCCAAGGAATTGGGCGTGAACTTTGATCCGGAAGAGACGGGCTTGACCTTTGAGGAAAATGCTATGATCAAGGCGCAGAGCGGCTTTGCCTTAACGGGGCTGGGCACGATTGCCGATGATTCGGGGTTGTGTGTAAACGCTTTAGGCGGGCGTCCCGGTATTTACTCGGCGCGCTACGGTGGCGAAGATACGCCCTATCCCGAAAAGATTGCCAAATTGCAACAGGAGATCGGAGATGCCGCCGATCGCAGTGCCAGTTTTGAGTGCGCGATTGCTTGTGTTTTATCCGAGGATGTGAGTTTTACCGTAACAGGTTGCTGTTTAGGTGAAATCGCCCATGAGGCGGCGGGGAGCGGTGGATTTGGTTATGACCCCATCTTCTACATTCCGTCGCTGGGAAAGACCTTTTCGGAGTTGACGGATGATGAGAAGAATGCAATCAGTCATCGGGGTGCGGCCTTGGCGGCGCTTCGTATGAAATTACAAGAGATACAGGAGAACAGATGATTACCAGTGGACAACGCGCGCAGTTGCGCAAGATGGCAAATACCATGAAAGCGACCGAGCAGGTAGGAAAATCGGGCATTACCGAAAACCTGATTCGGCAGCTGGATGAGACCTTAGAGATCAAGGAAATGTTCAAGATCAATGTGCTGGAAACGGCATTTATGAGCACCAAGGAGTGCGCCGGACAGTTGGCGGATGCTTTGGGTGCCGATGTGGTACAGTGCATTGGTTCGAAGATCGTATTGTATCGACCGGCCAGCGATCCTGAAAAACGCAAGATTGTTTTGGAGTGATCGGAGTGAAGATCGGCATTTTCGGCGGGACCTTTAATCCGCCGCACAAGGGGCATCGGTTGTTGCTGGACCGCGTTGCAGAGCGGATGGATTTGGACCATGTGATCGTGATTCCGTCGTATATGCCGCCGCATAAGACGGTGGAGGATAACGATCCGATGCATCGATATGAGATGGCGCGGCTGGCCTTTCCCGATCATGAAGTTTCGAACATGGAACTTTTGCGTAAGGGAAAGAGTTACACTGTGGACACGCTGCGGCAGGTAAAGCAACGGTATCCGCATGATCGGTTATATCTGATCTGCGGCAGTGATATGTTTTTATCCTTAGGGACGTGGCGGGAGCCTGCCTCTATCTTCTCGATGGCTACCGTTGTAACAGCGGCGCGGGAGAAGCATGTTCTTTTCGAATTATGGATGAAAAAGGTTTTTTACTTTTTCAAATACCATGCTCATTGTCGGGTGGTATTTATCAAACCTTTGGCGGTCAGTTCCAGCGAGATACGGGACGGATCGGTGACGGCTGACATGGTGGAGCCGACGGTGTGGCAATATATGCAGGAGCATCAGTTATATCATGAAAAATAAGCAAGAGTTGAAATTGCTGGCAAAGGAGCGGTTATCGCCCAAACGGTATTTGCATACCTGCGGCGTGGTGGATGCGGCGCGGGACTTGGCGGTGCGATACGGTGCCGATCCCGAGCAGGCTATGGTAGCGGGATGGTTGCATGACCTAACCAAGGAATGTTCGGTGCAAGAGCAATTAGAATTGTGTGATCAATTTGGGATCGTTCTGACCGATCTGGAAAAGCGCTCCCCCAAGTTATGGCATGCCAAGACGGCGGCGGGATATGCCTGTGCGTGTTTAGGGATTGAGGATCCGGTGGTGCTGGATGCGTTGCGGTATCACACGACGGGGCGGGCGGATATGACGACGTTGGATAAAATCGTGTATTTGGCCGATTATATTGAAGTGAACCGAACCTTTGACGGAGTAGATGAAGTGCGGGCCTTGATCAATGAGGGATTGGATGCGATGCTGTTGCAGGCCATGAAACAGACGATTGAGGAACTGTTGGAAAAGACGGCTTCGATTCATCCGGACACATTTTTATGTTATAATCAATTAGTATCAGAAAGGGCGAAATGATGGAAAAGGCAATGTTGAAAACAATGGTTGAGGCCATGGAAAACCGTAAGGCGATCAACATTAAGGTGTTGAAGATTGACAAACTGACGGCGGTAGCCGATTATTTTGTCATTTGCAACGGTACATCGGTGACACAGATCAAGGCGATTGCCGATGAAGTGGAATTCAAACTGGAGCAAGCGGGCGTTGTGGTATCGCATCGGGAAGGGTACAGTTCGGGAAACTGGATTTTGCTGGACTATGATAGCGTTGTGGTGCATATTTTCCACCCTACGGCTCGCGATTATTATAACCTTGAAAAACTTTGGGCGGATGCCGACGAGGTCGACACGGCTCAATTTAAAGAATAATACGCCGAAAGGCTGACAGGAAGGCATAAAATGAAATACGATTTTTCTGCAATTGAAAAGAAATGGCAAGACCATTGGGAGAAGAATGAAACGTTCAAAACGGGCACCGATTCGGACAAACCGAAGTTTTATGCTCTGATTGAGTTTCCGTATCCGTCGGGGCAGGGGTTGCACGTTGGACACACCCGTCCGTACACGGCGATGGATATTGTGGCGCGTAAGCGCCGTTTAAACGGCTATAATGTACTGTTCCCGATCGGCTGGGATGCGTTCGGATTGCCGACCGAGAACTACGCGATCAAGAACAAGATTCAACCGAAGATCGTAACGGCCCAAAATATTGCGCATTTTAAGGAGCAGATCAAGGCGACGGGTATGTCCTTTGACTGGTCCCGTGAGATTTCGACGACCGATCCGGCCTATTATAAATGGACGCAGTGGATCTTCTTGCAGTTGTTTAAGAAGGGATTGGCCTATAAAAAGGAGATGGCGGTTAACTGGTGTACGTCATGCAAATGTGTATTGGCTAACGAGGAAGTGGTCAACGGGGTTTGTGAGCGTTGCGGATCGCCCGTGGAGCGCCGCGTGAAGAGCCAGTGGATGCTCAAGATCACCGAATATGCCGACCGCTTGATCAGCGATCTGGATCAGGTGGATTTTATTGAGCGAGTTAAGATCCAGCAGAAGAACTGGATTGGCAAGAGCTATGGTGCCGAGGTGTCCTTTAAGACGACGGCGGGCGATACCCTGCTGATCTTTACCACTCGTCCCGATACCATTTTCGGCGCCACCTACATGGTTATCTCGCCAGAGCATCCGATGATTGAGGCCAACAAGGAAAAGCTGGCTAACTATGATGCCATCAAGGAATATGCGGCTTTGGCGGCGCGCAAGAGTGATTTTGAGCGCAGTGAGATCAACAAGGATAAGACGGGCGTTTGCCTAGATGGCATTCGTGCCATCAATCCGGCGACAGGGAAGGAGATTCCCATCTTTGTATCCGATTATGTGTTGATGTCTTACGGTACGGGTGCGATTATGGCGGTGCCGGCGCATGATACCCGTGACTATGATTTTGCTAAGGCGTTTGATCTGCCGATGGTGCAGGTGGTTGACGGTGGGGATATTACCGAGGCGGCCTTTACCGATATTGAAAACGGAACGATGATCAATTCGGGCTTCTTGAACGGGCTTACCGTTAAAGAAGCGATTGATAAGATTATTGCGTTCTTTGAGGAGCAGGGAATTGGCACCAAGAAGGTAAACTTCAAATTGCGTGACTGGGTATTCTCTCGTCAGCGGTATTGGGGTGAACCGATTCCGATGGTTTACTGTGAGCATTGCGGTTGGGTTCCCATTCCGGAAAGTGAATTGCCTTTACAGTTGCCGGAGGTGGAGAGTTATGAGCCGACCGATAACGGCGAGTCGCCGCTGGCCAACAT
>JAZNSU010000058.1:0-1683 GCA_045591385.1 Eubacteriales bacterium | reverse complement strand
CAGCCGGCGACAGCCGCTCTTTCATGGCCGCATCGCCGAAGGATAGGATACCGAAAGTTTTGGAAATGTCGTTGGTTTCCATGTGTTGACCCCTTTAACTTATACTTATAAATAAGAATATCAAAAAAACTCGGTTTTTGCAACCTTTTTTCTGCCAAATTTGTAAAAAAAGAGGGTCTTTCCCCGCACGTTTTTGGTGAAAATGATCAATAAAATCGGGAAAAAGGACAAAAAACAGTTGCATCTATTGGTCATTTCGTATAAAATATATTTGTGAATTTATGCAAAATTCCCAAAATAGGAATATAAAAAACTCTTCGTGGAGGAGAACCATGGCAAGTAAACTGTTTCAGTCAATTGTTTCGCAAATGCACGGTACTGTTGGCCGTATGATTGGGGTGCTGGACGCACAGGGTACGGTGATTGCCTGCAGCGATCTGACCCGTATCGGTGAGGATGACAGTGCCAATATGCCGGCGGTAGGTGGATATACCTATTCAACGGCCATCTCGGCGGGTAGGACCTATCGAGCCATCGGCAATGATATCCGTCCGGAATATGTAATTTTTGTAGAGGGCGGCGATGAATTTGCCGATAAGATGGCGGGTGTTTTGTCCATTGCGCTGGGTAGCGTGAGGGAGTATTATAACGAGCATTACAGCCGTGCGGATTTCCTGAAAAACATTGTATTGGATAACATTCGGGATTCGGATATTGCCTTAAAGGCGAAGCAATTGCGCTTTTTGGGTGAGGTGGATCGGGTCGTGATTTTGCTTCGTATGGTGGACAAGGTGGATTTGGCTAGTTTGGAAATGGTGGCATCCCTGTTCCCCGAAAAGCAAAAAGACTATGTGTTGTCCATCAATGATCATGATATCCTGTTGGTCAAAGAGGTGTATCCGGGGGTTGAGCCCAAGCATCTGGAGCAGTTGGCCCTGTCCATCATTTCCATGCTGGAAGGGGAACTGTATGTACATACCTGCGCCGGTATCGGCACGGTAGTGCGGGATCTGCGGGATCTCAACCGCTCCTATAAGGAAGCCCAGATCGCCATTGAGATCGGTAAGATCTTTGAGAAGAAGAAAAATATCGTATCCTACAACAAGTTGGGCGTGGGCCGTTTGATCTATCAGATGCCCACCACTCTTTGCGAGATGTTCCTGCGTGAAGTGTTTGACCGCGGCTCGGTTGAATCGCTGGATCAAGAGATTCTCTTTACCATCAATAAATTCTTTGAGAACAATCTGAATGTGTCGGAAACGGCACGAAAACTGTTTGTTCACCGCAATACCCTTGTATATCGTCTGGATAAGATCCAGCGTGTGACCGGATTGGATATCCGTGAATTTGAGGACGCAATCATCTTTAAGATGGCGTTGCTGGTGCGTAAGTACCTGTCTTCCAAGCCCACTCAATTCTAAAAAGGAGTTTGAAAAGAAATGATTTCATTTAAGGATGTTTGCCACTCCTATGGCAAAGGGGTCAGTACGCTCGACCATGTATCCTTTGATATTCAGGACGGCGAGTTTGTCTTCGTTGTCGGCCCGTCGGGAGCCGGTAAGAGCACGATGATCAAATTGATGATGGGTGAGATCAAGCCGACTTCGGGCGAGGTTGAGATCAACAATTACAAGATCAGTCAGATCCGCCGCCGGCATATACCAAGTCGGATCGTAGCCATGT
>JAZNSU010000057.1:0-3411 GCA_045591385.1 Eubacteriales bacterium | reverse complement strand
GCCTGCATATACTCCAGCGCCACGTTGCGCTTTTGCTTAACAGCTTTATCGGCCATGCGCAAAGCCAGTTTTTCCAACGCCTCGGTACGCTTGGCACGATAGCCTTCGATGTCCAGTTCGATACGGGTGAACTGTCCCTCTTTCTTGTTCAGAGCCAGAGAGGCCAGATACTGGATGGCATACATGGTCTCACCGCGCTTGCCGATGAGAACACCTAAGCCCGCGCCATTCAGGGCGACACGCAGGGTTTTATTCTCGGCGGGAGTAACGGTAACGGTCACATCGTCCAGCCCCATGATCTTGCACAGGTCTTCAAAATAGGTCTTAGCGCGGGCGGCCACATCGGCATCCAGCTCGTCCGATACAACGGGCTTTTCTTCCTTCTTCTCGCGGCCGACACGCTTCTTTGCCTTTTTCTCTTCTTTGACCACAGGCGTTTCCTCGACGGCGGGGACTTCATCGTCCTCCCCGACCCAGACACGAACCTTGGCCAGACTCCCACCCAGCCCTAAAAAACCACGGGAGGGGGTATCAATAATTTCAACCGAAACGTCATCCCGATCGACACCCAGTTCTGCAACAGCGGCTTCAATGGCATCGTCGATATTCTTTCCGGTAGTAATAACTTCGCGTTTCATACTTACTCCTTATTTTCCTGCTCGCCCGCCGACTCAATGGCCGCATTGGCCTTGGCGGCTTCCTCGGCGGCAATCTTGGCAGCCAATTCTTTTTTCTTCTTCTTTTTGAGCTTGCGTTCTTCCTCTTCCTTATCGTACATAGCCTTATATTTATCCGGATTGTAGATCAGGTTGAGAGCGACGGTCTGCAAAGTCATCAAAATATTTGAGCACACCCAGTACAGACCCAAGCCGGCCGGCACCGAGAATGCAATAGCATAGGACATATAGGGACCGAGCAGTTGCATAATGACGCCGGTACCTTTGCCCTGCGCATTGGGGTCCTGCATATACTTGGCGGGGCCCATCTTCTGGGACAGCACGGTAGACAACACGGCCGTGACCGCCGAAAGGATGGGAATTAACCACAACCAAGAGGCGTCAAAGGTGGGGATGGGAACGATGCCTTTGAGAAAATAATCAATCTTAGCGGGGATCGATGCCAGATTCATACCCAGGAAATCCAGATTGATCGGGAAATAGCCGGTATCGGCCAGGGCGGCCTCGTAAGTACCCATATTCTGACCGATATGCTCGATCAAGGTGATCTGGTACTCGGCGACCTTATTGGTTAACTGGGCGCCGGTAGCCTGATTATAAATATCCAGCAATTTGTTAATGGTATCGCTACCCAATCCTACCACATACTGCAGGGGGTAACGGATTACGTTATAGATACCGATAAGGATGGGGAACTGGATGAGCATGGTGCCACAACCGGCGGTGGGGCTATAGCCCTCGGCCTGAAGCTTCTG
The DNA here is from genome assembly GCA_045591385.1 of Eubacteriales bacterium. Lineage (GTDB taxonomy): Bacteria > Bacillota > Clostridia > Oscillospirales > UMGS1783 > CAKSHC01. The sequence goes on along the minus strand of JAZNSU010000057.1, from coordinate 1,979 downwards.
CATTTCCTGCTGCATCCGCTGCTGATCGTTTGCGTATTTCTTTTGAATCCGTGCAATACGCTTACGGAATTTCATCTGGCTTAACTGGCCTTTATGCTGCTTGATGCCAAAGGGCACCATGAGCAGTTTGGTGATCACGGCGAGCAAAATAATAGCCAAGCCGTAGTTGCCGACAAGTTGATAGAGCCAACGCATCAAATATCCGATCGGGACATTGATGATATCCATAATTGAGCCCATGGACTACCTCCATTTGTGTTTTTGGGGGACGGGATCATATCCGCTTTTCCCAAAAGGGTTACAGCGCAAGATGCGCCAGACCGCAAGCAACGAACCCTTTATTGCCCCGTGGATTTCCAATGCTTCAATCGCATATTGCGAACAGGTGGGGATAAACCGACAGCGGGACTGGGTATGGACGGATATATGGGACTGATACCAGCGGATCAGCCCGATTAACATCTTCTTCATAACGATCTACCGCACACACCGTGCATCAAATTAAGAGATCGTTACGCAGGGCGGCGCCGTACAGGGCGCTGTAGATATCCTGCGATTTGCGTTTTGGGGTACTGTTGCGGGCGACCAAAACAAAGTCATACCCCTTTTTGATCTGGGGCAACAGTTGACGGAATCCGGCACGCAAAATTCGCTTGGCGCGGTTGCGTGTCACCGCCTTACCGATCTTCTTGCTTACGGTAATTCCCAGGCGGTTGACCTCCAAGCCATTGGGCCGTATATATAAAGCAAGACAGGGCGTAACGACCGAACGGCCTTTCTTATACGCCCTGATAAAATCTCTGTTCTTATTCAAAGAAACAAAGCTCTTCATTATAAACAGCTCCTTGGAGGGTGCTCTCACTTAGTGAGAAAGTCTTGCTCTGCCTCTGGCTCTTCTGCGGGCGAGGACAGCACGGCCCGATTTGGTGTGCATTCTCTTGCGGAAGCCATGCACTTTGCTACGCTGACGCTTTTTGGGCTGATAAGTTCTTACCATGGTGACACCTCCTAACGGTTTGTCCTATATATGAAGTCACATATAGATAATAATTGCTCATATATTATACATGGTCTAAGGGCGGTTGTCAAGCAAAATCGCCCAATGCCCGTATAATTTTTTCGGCGTTTCGTTGCAGACCGCCGGCACCGGTAGCTACCGAAATATCGGCATACTGTTCATACAAGGGGATACGCTCAGCATAGATGTCGGCCAAGGTTTGTCCCTGCTCCATTTGGATACCGCGAGTAGCGAAATTCTTGATGCGCCGTTTCAGTTCGGCTAAGGGAACTTTCAGATAGACGACAGTACCCATTCCCTTTAAGTGCGACATGGCCGCTTTGCCATAGACGACGCTGCCGCCGGTGGCGATAACCGTGTGTTCGGCTTGAATCGAGGCATTGACAGCCTCTTCGACCTTGGAAAAATAGGCATTACCCTTTTTCTCCAAGATCTCATAGAGTTTCATGCCTTCCTGTTGTTGGATCAGCAGGTCAGCATCGATAAAATTCATGCCAAGCATTTTGGCTAACAGCACCCCGACGGTTGATTTCCCGCTGCCGGGCATGCCGATGAGTATAATATTATTCATTCGTTTCCTCATTTGTTCGCTCTTGGATAATATAGCGGGGGCGGGCCTTGGTTTCCATATACATTTTCCCGACATACTCCCCGATAATGCCGATACTCAGCAGTTGCACACCGCCTAAAAAGCAGAGAATACTAATGAGCGATGCCCAGCCGGACACGGCCTCTCCTTTGGCTGCTACAATGATCGACCAAACAATACCGACCATACTCAGCAACGCCACCACCATACCAAAACCCATGATCAGGCGGATGGGTTTGGTAGACAGGCCGGTAATGCCGTTCCATGCCAAGGACAACATCTTGCGCAGGGGATAATGGCTTTTGCCTGCCATTCGTTCGGTACGTTCATAGTAGACACAGGTACTGGGGAAGCCGACCATGGGGACCAAGT
>JAZNSU010000056.1:0-4277 GCA_045591385.1 Eubacteriales bacterium | reverse complement strand
GTCATTACCGAACTGCGCAAGACGCCCACCTACCGTCATGCCGAGCATACCCTGTCGGTGCTGACCATTACCTCTAATGTCATGTACGGCAAGCACACGGGTGCGACCCCTGACGGGCGCAAGAGCGGCGAGCCTTTTGCTCCGGGTGCCAATCCGATGCACAACCGTGAGGAGAACGGCGCGCTGGCTTCTCTCAACTCGGTGGCGAAACTTGACTACGCCGATTGCCGCGACGGCATTTCCAACACCTTCTCCATCACCCCCGATGCCTTGGGCCATACCGAGCAGGAGCGTGTCGAGAATCTGGTGGCCATTCTGGACGGCTATTTTGCCAAGAAAGCCCACCATATCAATATCAATGTCCTGAATCGGGAAACGCTGATGGATGCCTATGAGAACCCTGAAAAATACCCCAACCTGACCATCCGCGTGTCGGGTTATGCGGTCAACTTTAATAAACTGTCCCGTGAACAGCAGCGCGAGGTCATTTCCCGCACCTTCCACGAAGCGGTATGATCGGACGAATCCACTCCATTCAAAGTCTGGGCACGATTGACGGACCGGGTGTGCGGTTTGTGGTTTTTTTGCAGGGATGCCCGTTGCGGTGCGCCTGCTGCCACAACCCCGATACATGGGCGGTGAACGGCGGTCATGAGATGTCGGCCGAGGAAATCGTACAGAAAGCGATGCGCTATCGGGAGTATTTCGGTGAGGACGGCGGCATCACCCTATCGGGCGGCGAGCCGCTGTTGCAACCCGAATTTGTCAAAGAGGTTTTCTCTCGTTGCAAGCAGGTGGGGATCCATACCTGTCTGGACACATCGGGCTTTGCTTTGACCGAGCCGATACGGGCCGCGCTTTCGGTGACCGATCGGGTGCTGTTGGATATTAAGTACACCAAGAATGAACACTACCGCGCGTATGTGGGGTGCGAATATGAATCGGTGCTAACCTTTCTGCAATATTTGAATGAGAAAAACCTATCGGTGACGTTGCGGCAGGTGATTATCCCCGATCTCAACGATACCGAGGAGAATCTATCGGTACTCTCCGCCTTGCGGCGTGAGCATTCCTGTGTGGATGGAATCGAATTATTGCCCTTTCGTAAGATCTGTCAGGTCAAGTATGACAATATGGGGATGGCCTTTCCTTTTGCTGAGCGTCCCACTCCCACTAAGGAACAGATGGATAAACTGAATATGCGATTAATAAATCCCGTTATATAACGGGATTTAAACGCAAAGACGGAGGAAAACCAAGAATGTGGAAACGAAAATTAGTCCTAAAAGCCTGCGATTCGTTCGGCGCGCCGATCGAACAGGTGTTGCCGCTGATCAAGCAAGTGGGGTTTGAGGCTTGCTTTGCTGAGTGGAAGAGCGCCGAGCAAATGGCGAACGTGGCAGTACTGGCTAAGGAGTGCGGCTTGGAGATTCCGTCGATGCACGCTCCTTTTCGAAAATCCAAGGCTATGTGGGTTGGATCGAATGAGGAGGCCGAGATTGGCGTGGCACAGTTGATTGACTGTATCCACTCCTGTGCGTTGCACGAGGTGCCGGTCATCGTCACTCATGCTTATATTGGTTTTGATGACGATCCGCACATTCCTACCGCTGAAGGCTTGGCGCGGTATGAACGGGTATTGCGTGCCACCGAGGGCACGGGCGTGAAGATCGCCTTTGAGAATACCGAGGGCGAGGAGTTTCTGGCCGCCCTGTTTGAAAATTTCGGCAACCACCCCAATATCGGGTTTTGCTGGGATAGCGGGCACGAGATGTGTTATAACCATTCGCAGGATATGCTGGCGCTATACGGAAAATATGTGTGTGCGACCCATCTGAATGATAATCTGGGTATCATGGATTACACGGGAATAGCGCATCCGGCCGACGATTTGCACCTATTGCCTTTTGAGGGGGTTGCCGATTGGGCAGATGTGACGGCACGGTTGGCTGCCACCGGCTTTGACGGACCGCTGACCTTTGAACTCAAACGCCACGCTCGCCCCGGACGGCATGAAACCGATCGGTATATGCGTATCCCGTTGGAGGAATATCTGGCCGATTGCTACAACGGCGCCTGTCGGGTGGCTACCCTTTTTGAAAAAGCAAGAAAAATGCAAAAAGATGCATAAATATACTGAAAAAGGCTTGACAACGCCAAAGAGATAGGCATATAATAGGTACAATTATTTCATTGGAAAGGAGACCTCGATATGTGTTATTTTTATTATTATGGGGGTCTGCGCGCGGTTGCATAACTTTTCATTGAAACGGATGTTGTAATTTTAACGGCTCCGCTTCGGAGCCGTATTTTTATTTTAAGGAGAAAAGAAAATGAAAAAGATCCTTGCAATTATTCTGTCTGTAGTCATGGTTCTGTCGCTGGCCGCTTGCGGCGGCACCTCCGATGACATCATCAACATCGGTGTCGTTCAGCTCATTCAGCACGAAGCGCTGGATGCGGCCACCCAAGGCTTTGTTGACACGCTTAAGGCTGAGTTTGGTGATAAGGTTGTCATTGATGTGCAGAACGCTTCTGGCGAGCCCACCAACTGCACCACCATCGTCAATGGCTTTGTTTCTTCGAATGTGGACTTGATCATGGCCAACGCTACCGCGGCTTTGCAGGCGGCTCGTGAAGGTACGTCCGAGATTCCCGTTCTGGGCACCTCCGTTACCGACTATGCTTCGGCTCTCAAGATCGATAACTGGACCGGTACTGTCGGCGGTAACGTTTCGGGTACGACCGATCTGGTTGCCTTGGATCAGCAGGCAGCTGTAATCAAAGAACTCTTCCCTGATGCCAAGAAAGTGGGCCTGCTGTATTGCTCGGCCGAAGCCAACAGCCAGTATCAGGTGGATGAAATGACCAAACTGTTGCAGGCGATGGGTTATGCCTGTGCACCGTTTGCCTTTACCGATACGACCAACGTCGCTTCGGTGGCTCAGGCGGCTTGCGATGCATCCGATGTTCTGTATATTCCTACCGATAATACGGCGGCCAACAACACCGAGGCCATTGCCAACGTGGTTATTCCTGCAGGCAAGCCCGTTGTTGCCGGAGAATCGGGTATCTGTAAGGGTTGCGGTGTAGCCACCATGTCCATTGATTATTATGATCTGGGTGTAGCCACCGGTAAAATGGCGATTAAGGTTCTCAAGGGCGAGGCTAAGATCGGCGAAATGCCCATTGAGTCGGCTCCCGAGGCTACCAAGAAGTACAACAAGACCAACTGTGATGCCCTTGGTGTGACCGTGCCCGAAGACTACGCGGTTTTGGGTTAATTTCGGGGGATAATACCGATCATGAATTTTCTGACTTCACTCCTTAACGCCGCACCCGGTGCGGTCGCGCAGGGGTTGATCTGGGGTATGATGGCGATTGGCGTCTATCTGACCTATCGGATATTGGATGTGGCCGACCTGACGGTAGACGGCACTATGTCAACCGGCGGTTGCGTAGCCGTTATGCTGATGGTGGCCGGATGGAATCCGTGGCTGGCTCTGCTGGTTGCGTTTCTTTCAGGCATGGCCGCCGGACTTCTCACCGGATTTTTCCACACCCGCTGCGGGATCCCCGCCATTTTGTCGGGTATTTTGACCCAGTTGGCGCTCTATTCCATCAATCTGCGAATTATGGGAAGCCGTGCCAATATGGCTATCAGCGTAACCAACTTTGATTTATTGGTCTCCCAGCGCTATGTGCGGGAACTGTCGCTGAACAACCCGTTGCCGATCCTGCTGGTCATCTCCTTTGTTGTGATTTTGGCTCTGTATTGGTTTTTTGGTACCGAACGGGGCGCATCCTTGCGCGCCACCGGTTCCAACCCCAACATGGCTCGTGCGCAGGGCATCAATACCAACAGCAATATCGTGCTGGGCTTGATGCTTTCCAACGGTATTGTGGCGGTAGCCGGTGCGCTGCTGGCGCAGTTTCAGGGCGGTGCCGATGTCAATAACGGCCGTGGCGCCATTGTTATCGGTTTGGCGGCCGTCATCATCGGTGAGGTGTTGCTGGGCAAGGTGTTCCGCAACTTCGGCTTGCGCCTGTTTGCCGTGATTTGCGGCGCGGTCATCTATTATCTGGTCATTCAGGTGATCCTGCTCATTCCCGATCCGGCCAATCCCGGCATGAAACTGATCAATACCAATGATTTGAAACTGATCACCGCCATTTTGGTGGGCCTGTTCTTAGCCATTCCGTACTGGACGGGCAAGGTGTTCCATGCCAAGAAAAAGGGAGGGAAGGACAATGCTTAAGTTAGAGAATGTATCCAA
>JAZNSU010000055.1:0-5808 GCA_045591385.1 Eubacteriales bacterium | reverse complement strand
CCGATGGCGGGCGCCTGTTGCTGAGTGCCTCGGCCGGTTCGGGTAAGACCTCGGTGCTCACCCGCCGCGTGGTGGAAAAACTCAAAGCGGGCGTACCCATACAGGAATTGCTGGTCGTTACCTTTACTAATGCCGCCGCCGCCGAGATGCGCAAGCGCATCGGGGATGAACTGAAAAAAGAACGGGACAATGCTACCGACCTGGAGATGCGCCGTCGCCTTAGCCGTCAGATCTTGGATCTGCCACAGGCACGCATCTGCACCATGGACGCCTTTTACGGTGAGTTTGTGCGCCGAAATTTCCAGCAGTTGGATGTGTCACCCGATTTTCGTGTAGTCATGGGTCCCGAATACGATCTGCTGTGCCGCAGCATCATGCAAGGTGTGTTTGATGCGCTCTATGAGGAAGAAAACGAAATTTTCCTGCGTTGTGTTGACGTCTTTTCGGGTGAGCGGGACGATGTCGGTTTCTATGAGCAGATGCTGGAACTGATTCGCACGCTGGACAGCGAGCCCTACCCCGAACAAAAATTGGCGCAACTGCAAGCCATGTTCGAGGTCGAGGATCTCAAAAACAGCCCTTGGTACCAGTATTTCTGTCGGTATCTCAAAGAGGGATTAGATGAACTCCGTCCCGTCTTTGCCGAAGTTGCTGAGTATGCTACGGCCCATCGGAATGAGTTGGGTGACAAGATTACCGATCAACGTCTCGACGATCTAGAGCAGATCGATACGGCTCTTTCTGCCTTGGGTCAAGGCGAGATTCCCCCGTGTCCTACCTTTGAGCGGCTCTCTTCCCTCAATGCCAAGCACCGTACCTATGAATGGTATCGCCCCATCCAGCCCAAAGCCAAAGCGGCACGGGCACGGGTGGCGGCTTTGTATGAAAAACTGCATATCCCCTCAGCGGCCGCCTTCCAACAGCAACAGCAGATGTGTCGGGATCTAACGGCCGGTATGCGGCTGGTTGCCCAGCGGTATTACAGGGATGACCGCGCCGTCAAACGCCGCAAAAATATCTTATCTTTCTCCGATGCTTCCCGCTTAACTCTGTCTTTGCTGGTCGACGGCTATGCCCCCGAAACCGATCGAGTGGAAATGAGCGATTATGCCAAAGCCTACATCAGCGGCGAACTGGGCCCGCGTATTGAGGAGGTGTTGATCGACGAATATCAGGACACCAACCTCTTGCAAAATCTCATCTTCCTTGCCTTGTCAGACAACGGAGAAAATCTGTTCTGCGTCGGCGATCTCAAGCAGTCCATCTATCGCTTTCGTAAAGCACGCCCCGACCTGTTTGCGGGGCAGTTGCATCGGTTCTCGCAAGAGGAATTCCCGCAAGTGCAGTTTTTAACCCGCAATTTCCGCTCGTCCAAGGGCGTGTTGGGTTTTGTCAACTTCTTCTTTTCCTTGATCATGAGTCGAATGTCGGGCGGTGCCGATTACGACCATACCCAATGGGCGTATGTGGCGGGCGAGTTCCCCGATTGCGATACCGACACCGAACTCTTGCTTTGTGACGATAACGATACCGATTGGCAGGAGAGCGGCGACTATCGCCAAGGGCAGATGTGCGCCCACCGCATCCAAGAACTAATGGCAGAAGGTCGTACGGTATGGGATGCCAAAACCAAGACCTCCCGCCCCCTCGACTATCGGGATGTCGTGATTTTAATGCGCGCCGCCAAGGGTCATGCCGATGACGTTGTTAAAGCGCTGACCGATGCCGGCATCCCCGCCTACTCGGCCAAGGCCAGAAGTTATTTCGATCGGTATGAGGTCAAATTTGTACTGTCATTCCTGCGCGCCGTGGATAATCCGTATTTGGATATCCCTATGGCCGCCGCCCTGCGTAGCCCCATTTTTTGTTTCTCAGCGCAGGAGTTATGCGACCTGCGGGAACAGGGCAGGGGATGCCTGTATGATTGTCTGGCACAAAGCGGCGCCCCCAAGGCTCAGCAGGCCAAAGCGGTTATTGACCGCTATCGCACCCGCTCGGGCGCCGAGCCTGTGTATCGGCTGATCTGGGATTTGTACGGGGAGTTTTCGCTCTTTGCCGCCGTGGGTGCCATGGCTGATGCGCCATCCCGTCAGGAAAATCTGCGCTTGATCTACCGCCACGCGCGCGACTATGAGAACAGTTCCCTGCGCGGGCTGTATGGTTTTTTGTGTTATATGGAACGGGTCGAGGAGCAGTTGCGCAACGCCGAGGGCGCCAATCCTGCCCCCGCCGCTCCTCATGTTACCGTATCCACCATCCACGCCGTCAAGGGGCTGGAATACCCGTATGTTTTTGTTTTGCATATGGAAAGTGCGGCCGTGCCGTCGATGAGCAGTCGCAGCCGCATGGCTTATTCCGATGAATACGGGCTGGGATTGCGGATCAAAGACCGTGCACGGCGCATGGTGTACGATACTTTTGCCCGCTCAGCCGTGCTGTCGGCCAATCGCGAGGAAGAAATGGCCGAAACATTGCGCCTGTTGTATGTCGCCTTTACCCGCGCCAAGGAAAAACTGTTCTTGGTCGGTAGCATCGGCATACAGGATAAGGAAACGGCCAAAGGAGTGACAAAGGGGCGGTTGCCAGTCTTTTTATCGCAGATGCTAGCGCTGATCGGGCAGGGTAGTATTGGTCCCCGTCTGGTGCAGTCCTGTGCCACGCCGTTGGAATGGGTGATGGTTTCCGCTCTGCGCCATCCCGCAGGTTTGGATTTTGCTGAGCAGATCGGCGTGGACGTGCCCGAGGGCATCTTTCCCGATACCGATCGGCTGGAACGAAGTATCTTGACCGAGCCGCTGGGCGAGCGTCGCGGCATTTTCGGTTTGCGGATCCGTGTCATGGCACCGATCGACGCCTGTGCGCAGGTGATCAAGAGTATGCAGCCGCAGATGGATATGGCGCAACTCGATGCGGTGCTATCTTATCAGTATCCCTTAGAGAAACTCAAGGCGGTGCCCGCCAAGGTGTCGGTTTCCGACCTTAAAGGATTGCGGGATATGGATGAGGATGCGGGATTGATGCTGGAACGGCAGATTACTTATGATAAGCCGGCCTTCCTGTGCCAAGGGCTAACGGCCGCCGAGCGGGGAACGGCCACCCATAAATTTATGCAGTTTATCACCTTTGACGATACACCGCTGCTGTTGTTGCGTGAGCGCATGGTGAGAAACGGTACCCTTAGCCAAGCCGAGGCCGAGGCGCTGGATCTGGAACAGATTGAGGGCTTCCGTCATAGCGATCTGGCGCGCCGTATTGCCGCTTCTCCTTATGTTGAGCGGGAGTATCGGTTCCTGTCGCAGGTATCGGTCGAGCAATATGATCCGTCGCTTGGAGAGAGTAGCCAAACGGTCATGCTCCAAGGTGTCATAGACTTGTTCTTTGAGGAGGATGGCGGCATCACTTTGGTTGACTATAAAACCGACCGCCATAGTGACGAATCCTATTATCAACAACGCTATGCTCTGCAGTTGCGCCTATATGCCCAATCCTTGGAAAAATTGCTGGATAAGAGGGTGAAACGTTGTGTGATCTATGCTCTTTCCTGCCAAAAGGAAATTGATGTGTAATTTTTGAAAAAAGTTCTTGCATTTTTGTTTCAAATCGTGTAGAATAAGCGTTAGACAGTTCCATTCGGAGAGATGGCTGAGCTGGTCTAAGGCGCACGACTGGAAATCGTGTAAGGACTTAAACTCCTTCAAGGGTTCGAATCCCTTTCTCTCCGCCAAAAATAAAAGCACCGCATCTGCGGTGCTTTTTATTTTTTCTGTCGAGGAAAGGGATTCAAGGGCGCATACGCCAAGGGCGGTCGACGGCATCGGAGCGCGCAGCGCATCCCTTTCTCTTTACCAATTCGTAATAGCCGATTTTACTTCTTCACATGACATGAAGTAATGGGATACTTTGACGGCTTTACTTGTATCAAAATATTGCGCAACCGTGGATTTGAATGTATCTTCTGAAATGGGCGTGGAAGATTTTCCAATATAATGAAGATAGGATGTCGTTCCGTCATTGAGAAGCGCCAGATATTCATGGCCTTCAAAAATCAATTGAAAAGATCCGTCCAACTGATAGATGGCCATGGTCGTATGATCGCCGTTTACATATACGTTCATCAACTTTCCGCTTTTGGGGATATAATAGGCGGTGTTGTTTACGTTCAGTTCTTGTGCAATCGTAGCGTTTTCAAGGATTGAACTCATGGTGCAAATGACGTTTTTGGATGTGCCACCCATGTAAAGTTCGGGAATCGTGTCGCCGTCCAGTTCAATTAGGGCATACTGATGATATTGTTTGCTGAAAATTTGTGCATTGCCGATATAGAGTCGTTTCCATGACGGGAGTGTACCCATATCGACGGATGAAGAACTCGAACTGTGTACTGACGAAGAAGCAGAGGATTGGCTTGCCGAAAACGAGGTGCTTTGTGAACTTTCCGAAACGGAAGAAACCGAAGAACTTTCTAAACTTGATGAAATTTGGTCTTGTGTCGATGGAGTAGATGCCGTGCTGATCGGGGCATTCAATCCACAACCGCAACAAGATATGACAATAAGAACTAGGCAACAAATAAGGATAAATAGTTTTTTCATGGGAACCTCGATATTTGCAGAGTAAAAAAATTATAGCACAGAATGAGGTCGAAATCAAGTTGAACCCCGATAAATACAATAAAGAAATCCTTTTGAAAAGTGGGTGGTAGTACGGGTGTCTGTTTTTGCATTTGCTTCGAGAAAGGAATTTGATGGCATACGCCGTTCTCTTTTATTCACTTGCAAATGCACCTCAAATATGGTATGCTAAATCAAAGACCACTACGAATGGAGAATATCATGGAACGTTATATTGGACAAGACCTGCAGGTGCGAGGCGCCGAAATCTATACTGTGGAAGAAGCCATGGGCAAGGGCATGCGTATGATCTACGTGCGAAACGGCCTGGGACTGGAAGCCTGGATCTCCCTCGATCGGGCGGGTGACTTGTCACGGGTAACCTTTATGGGGCAGAATATGGGCTGGTTTTCTCCCTGCGGCTATGTCGCCCCCGAACACTACGGCGCCGTCGGTTATGCCCGCTCCTTCACCGCCGGCTTCTGCTATACGGTAGGATTGGATAATGCCGGCCGTGCCTGCGAGGATGAGGGCGAGGTACTACCCCAGCACGGTACGTTGGCCATGAAATCGGCCACCTTGCTCAGCCGTGAAGAAGACGAAACGGGGCTGACGGTGAAACTGCAGATCGCCGACCGTGTCATGTTCGGCCGCAAATTGGTGCTTAACCGCACCTATCGCTTCTCCTATACCGAGAATACCATCACCCTCGACGATACCGTGAAAAACCAAGGCGATACCGAATCCCCCTGTCTGGTTATGTACCATTGCAATATGGGCTACCCCTTGCTGGATGAATCCAGCGTATTGACGATACCGCACTCCATTGTGCTGGGCTATACCGACAATGCCACCGAGCATGTTGACACCGCCCTGCAAATGGAAAAGCCGCAGGACGGGTATGTTGAGCGGTGCTATGAATACGATCTGACCGAGCCCCGTGTCGACCTGTATAACCCCAACATCGGTATCGGCATGACCATGACCTTCGATAAGAAGGAAATGCCCCGCTTTACCGAGTGGAAAATGATGGGCAAGCACGATTATGTATTGGGCTTGGAGCCCGGTAACTGCATCCCGCAGGGCCGTGATGCCATGCGCAAGGCCGGCGTCATGCCAACCGTCGCACCTGACGGTGAAAGCCACACCGCTCTGACCTTTACCTTCTATCAGAAATAAAGAAAAAACCGATCCGTCA
>JAZNSU010000054.1:0-8540 GCA_045591385.1 Eubacteriales bacterium | reverse complement strand
ACCTGCACGGGAAGCCCACCAGATCCTAAGTCTGGCGCGTCTGCCAATTCCGCCATACCCGCTCGTCGTCGCAAACTTCGCTTTGCTCCATTGCCCTGTTCGGGCAATATCCGCCCGCTCCGTTGCTCCTCCTCTCAGCTCGGAACTTCACTGCGGACGACCTTGATGGTTTCTCCATCTGGGTTTCGGCCTTGTTCTCGTTCCTGCGCTGGCTTTTTCTTCGTCATCTTTGACTTGCTCTCTATTATATAAGTTTTTGAGAATGTTGTCAACCGTTTAGCGTACTTGACCCTCACCGCGAATGCGATATTGGTAGGTGGTCAGTTCCCGAAGACCCATCGGGCCGCGGGCGTGCAGTTTTTGGGTCGAGATGCCGATCTCGGCACCCAGCCCGAAAACAAAACCGTCGGTAAAGCGGGTCGAGGCGTTGTGATATACGGCCGCCGCATCGATCGAGCGCAAAAATAATTCGGCATGCGCCGCATCCTCGGTCACGATCGCTTCGCTGTGTTTGGTGCCGTGTTCGTTGATATGAGCAATCGCATCTTCCACGCTGTCTACCACACCCACCGTCAAAATATAATCATTATACTCGGTATAAAAATCTTCTTCGTCGGCCGGTTTCATATCATAAGCCGCACAGGCGCGGGCGTCACCGCGCAACTCCACGCCGGCCTGCTCCAACGCCGTGCACAGGCGCACCAGCAGGGGCGAATCCTTATGGATCAACAGCGTTTCGGCCGCATTGCAGACCGACGGACGAGATGTTTTGGCATTGAGAATGATCCGCTGTGCCATATCGCCGTCGGCACTCGCATCCACAAAAACATGGCAATTACCCGTGCCCGTTTCAATGACAGGTACCGTCGCATTCTCCACTACCGAGGCAATCAAGCCCTTGCCGCCACGGGGAATGAGCAGATCCAGATCCCCTTTCAGGGTCATCATTTCCTGCGCACTCGCCCGCTCGGTGTTCTCCACCAAGCAAACGCAATCGGCGGGAAAGCCTTGTGCTTCCAACACATCACGAATCAGGGAAACGAGCGCCTTATTGGAATGAATGGCCTCTTTTCCGCCGCGCAAAACGGCTGCATTGCCCGATTTTAAGCACAGCAATGCCGAGTCGACCGCCACGTTGGGGCGCGCCTCGAAAATCATACCGATCACGCCAAAGGGTACCGATACCTTTTGTATGCGCAACCCGTCTGCATTGATAAATTCTTCGAGCACCTGCTGGGTCGGATCAGGCAAAGCCGCTACCTGCTCAGCCCCGACCGCCATCGACTCAATGACCTTGTCGGTCAGCATCAACCGATCGATCAGCGCTTCCCGTAAGCCGTTCTCCCGTCCGGCCTGCACATCCAGCGCATTGGCTGCTTGAATCTGATCTTTATGATTGCGCAAAGCCTGTGCCACCGACAGAATGATTTTGTTTTTCTGCTCGGCCGTCGCCGCCGCAATGACCGACGAAGCCGTTCGCGCCCGACGGGCGATCTCTTTTACACTCATTTTACTACCTCAAACAATGTCCCGATGCTCTCCCCTTGGGCAATCGCATACAACGTTTCCGGATCGGCGCCGTTGGCCAGCACCATGGGAATTCCCGCGCGGTTGACCATCTCGGCCGCATCCAGTTTGGTGACCATGCCGCCCGTACCGACACCCGACACACTTCCGCCGGCCATCGCGCGAATCTCCTCTGTCACACCATGCACCACCGGCAACCGCTTAGCATCGCCTTGATGGGGATCGTGATCGTACAGTCCGTCAATATCGGATAACAGCACCAACAGATCTGCCTCGGCAATGACCGCCACAATGGCCGATAGGGTATCGTTATCGCCGATCTTAATTTCATCGACTGCCACCGTGTCATTTTCATTGACGATGGGGATCACGCCAAACTCCAACAGTTTTTCAACCGTGTTGCTTACGTGTTCATAGCCATGTTCCAAATGCAGGACATCCCCCGTCAAGAGCACCTGTCCGACCGTATAACCGTATTCGGCAAATATCTTCTCGTAAATATTCATCAGTCGGCATTGACCGACGGCGGCCGCCGCCTGTTTAGACGGAATATCCGTGGGGCGCCTGGGCCACTTAAGAGTACTGACCCCTACGCCGATGGCGCCCGACGATACCAGCAAGACCTGCGAGCCGGCATTGGCAATATCCGAAAGTGTGCGCACCAACCGCTCAATGCGCAATAAATCCAATTTTCCGTTTTCATGGGTCAGGGTCGATGTCCCTACCTTAACCACGATCCGTTTATACTTCATGACAGTCCCTCATTAAAAAGAATATGGTTATTATAGCGTGGATTTGAGAAAAATTCAATATTTTTCAATAAATTTGCGGTTTCCCCCTTATCAAATCGGATTTTTTGTATTATAATGTTGTAAAAAGGGGGAATTTGACATGTCAGCATCCAAAAATATGACCGTTTCGGTCGGTGGTATCGACATTACCATCCAGACCGACGAAGACCGTGGCTATATCCAGAAACTGGCCGCTAAAGTAGACGAAAAGGTGGGCACCTATCTGCGTATGGGTGCTAAAGTCACCGTGGCGCAGGCCGCCGTATTGACGGCGATGGAACTGTGCGACGAGTTTGAGAAGAACAACGCCGCCGTCGAAAATATGCGCGCCCAGATGCGTAGCTATATCGACGACTCGATTCGTGCCGCTGCCGACCGCGACCGCTATAAGGCCGAGCTCGACCGCACCCGCAACGAATTGAGCAAACTCAACAACAAACTTTATGAACGCAATGGAAATCAAGATTCGCTCTATTGAGCATAACGGATTAAAACCTGACCTGCCCCGCCGCGCCAGCGCGGGAAGCGCCGGAGTCGATCTGCAGGCCATGATCGACGCGCCGCTCACCTTAGAGCCTCAAAAACTTTACCGTGTTCCCACCGGACTTGCCATGGAATTGCCCGAGGGTTATGTGGGATTAGTGTATGCCCGCAGCGGTCTTGGCGTCAAACACGGCATCGCGCTGGGTAATGGCGTCGGGGTCATTGACAGCGACTATCGGGGGGAGATACAAGTGGGGCTGTGCAACCTGTCGGACACACCCTATACCATTGAACCTTTAGACCGCATAGCGCAACTGGTCATCGCTCCCGTCCCGCCCGTGGAATATGTGTGGGCGGATACCCTTGGCGATACCGCACGGGGCGAGGGCGGTTTTGGCTCGTCGGGTCGGTAAGATGAAAGTCATTCTGGCTTCCGGCTCCCCGCGCCGCAAAGAACTCCTTGCCAATATCTGCCCCGAATTTTCGGTGTTGGTACCTACTGTAGATGAGGCAGCCATTGCCGCGCCCTATCAGGGCAATCCCCGCCGCACCGTTATGGCTCTTTCCCGTGCCAAGGCTCAGGCCGCACGGCAATTGACCGATGCCGATGCCGTCATCGGCGCCGATACGGTGGTTTCACGGGGCCGCACCATTTTAGGGAAACCCGAAACTCCCGAACAGGCTTTTGCCATGCTCCGCTCCCTTTCGGGGCGCACCCATAAGGTCTGGACGGGGGTCAGTGTCAGTTTTGCCGACCGCACCGTTACCTACGCCGTCTGCACCCGCATCCGTTTTTATCCCCTCAGTGATGAGCAGATACAGACCTACGTCGCATCGGGCGAAGGTATGGACAAAGCGGGCGGTTACGGCATCCAAGGGAAGGCGGGCGCGTTTGTCAAAACGATCCGTAAAGACTATTTCAATGTAGTCGGGCTGCCGTTAAAGCGGCTGGCACGACTGCTTGGTTGACTTTTGTTTGCATCTTTGCTATACTGTATATCGATTTGGAGAACCCATGGGACAGGTAAGTACCGTTGCCTCCGGTAAAGGAGGCGTTGGAAAAAGTACAATCGCGGCAGGGCTTTGCGCCTCACTCGCCCATCAGGGCAAGCGGGTACTGGCCATCGATGCCGATGCCGGTCTGCGGAGTTTGGATCTCATTTTAGGACTGGAAGACGAGGCCGTCTACGATCTGGCCGATGTACTGAGTGGCCGTAAACGGCTGAGCGATGCCATGATTCGCCACGAGGCCCTCGGCGCCCTGTTTTTTTTGGCCGCGCCCCTTACAGCCGATGATCCGAACCTTACCGAATCGGCTCTGCGTTCCCTGATTGCCCATACGGGTAATGCCTTTGATTATATTGTGATCGACAGCCCATCGGGCCTGCATCCATGGGCTCGCTATACTGCCGCCGTGTGTGACCTTTTGCTGCTGATTGCAACACCCGACCCCTCGGCCGTGCGCGCCACCGCCCGTGCCTCGCAGATATTAGGCGGAAACCAGCGCCTGATCGTCAATCGGATCGACCCTAAGGCCGTGCGCGACGGTGTTGTTCCCAATATGGACACGATTATTGATACCGTTGCCGTCCCTCTCATCGGCTTGATCCCCGAAGATCGTGAGGCCGTTTGGGGCAAGGGCGAAGCGGCAGGTATCGCCATGCAGAATATTGCTTTGAGAATCGACGGAAAGCATAAGCCCTTATATCGTTTCTGGTAGGTGAACCATGAGAATTGCGCTGATCGCTCAAGATAAAAAGAAGGAACAGATGGTACGGTTTTGTCTGACCTATGCCGGCATTCTGTCCCAGCATAAACTGTTTGCGACCGGCACCACCGGCAAGATGGTGCAGGAGTATACCGGTCTGCGCGTCCATCGCTACCTAACCGGACGGCAGGGCGGCGAACAGCAGATCTCCGCTCGTATCTCCTATGACGAACTGGATATGCTCATCCTCTTTCGGGATACTGATGTATCCCTTGTTCCTACCGGCTATGACGAGATGCTTCGCATTTGCGATGCGCACGATATCCCCTATGCCACAAATCCCAAGGCCGCACAGGCTCTGATGTTTGCCTTGGAAAACGGCATTATTTAACTTCATACTCCCCGTCCGCCGCCCGCATGGGTCGTACGGAAATGACATCCTCAGAGAGAGGTGCCCTCGGCTGAAAGCACCTTGTTGTTGTTTTGGTATGTGACAGCGGATCGTAGCAGGGGCGCCTTGCCGTGGCGCAATACGGCACAAGAGGAGGGCGTATGCCCTCGAAGAAGGGTGGCACCACGAGTAACTTCGTCCCTTCGCATGATGCGAAGAGATGAAGTCTATTTTTTTATATAGAAAGGAAATCATTATGGCTAACATTACTGCACCCCGCGGCACACAGGACGTGCTGGCTCAGGATGTGTATAAGTGGCAAACGCTGGAGGCAAAACTAAGAGAACTGGCCTCCCGCTTCGGCTTCTTCGAAACCCGCTTCCCTACCTTTGAACATACCGAACTGTTCTCCAGAGGCGTGGGCGAAACCACCGACGTCGTTCAGAAAGAAATGTATACCTTTGAAGATAAAGGCGGTCGCAGCATCACTCTGCGCCCCGAAGGTACCGCCTCGGTCGTGCGCAGCGTGCTTGAGCACGGTCTCTACGGTGGCGCCCTGCCCCTCAAACTCTTCTACATCATCCCCTGCTTCCGCTATGAAAAGCCGCAGGCGGGTAGACTTCGTGAGTTTCACCAGTTTGGTGTCGAGCTGTTCGGCGCTTACGGCCCGCAGGCCGATATTGAAGTGATTGCGCTGGGCAACGCCATCTTCCAAATGCTCGGCATTCAAAACATCTCGCTGGCCATCAACTCCATCGGCTGTAAGCACTGCCGCGCTACTTATCGTAAAGCCTTGATGGAATATTACAGCCAGTATAAGGGTCAGTTGTGCGGTACCTGCCTGTCGCGTCTGGAGAAGAACCCCATGCGCCTGCTCGACTGCAAGAGTCCCGTCTGTTCTTCCTTTAAGGCCGATGCGCCCAGCATTCTCGACTATCTGTGCGACGAGTGCAAAGATCACTTTGAGCAGGTCAAAGCCGGACTGGATACCTTGGGGATCGACTATACCGTCGATTCGGGCATTGTCCGTGGCTTGGATTATTACAACCGCACCGTGTTTGAATTCTTGTCGGGCGAGATCGGCGCGCAGAGTGCCGTATTGGCAGGCGGTCGTTATGACGGCTTGGCCGAGGATCTCGGCGGCGCACCCTTGGCCGGCCTTGGTTTTGCCATGGGTCTGGAACGGTTATTATTACTCATGGAAAACACGGGTAACGCCTTCCCTGCCCCCGCAGGACCCGATCTGTATATTGCGGCGCTGGGCGATGCCGCCAAAAAATTTGCCGCGAAAACGGCGAACGAATTGCGCGGCGCTGGCAAAACGGTGCTTACCGATCTGTGCGAGCGCTCCCTCAAGGCTCAGATGAAATATGCGGGCAAGATGGGTTGCAAAAAGGTATTGATCGTGGGCGATGACGAACTGGCCAGCGGGCAGATGACTTTGAAGAATATGGAAAACGGGGAGCAGACCACCGTCACTCCCGACAGTTTGGAAAAGGAGATATAATCATGGCTGATTCTTTTGTTGGAGTAAAGAGAACCGATTATTGCGGCACGCTGCGCCGTGAAGATGCCGGCCGCGAGGTCACTCTCTGCGGTTGGGTGAGCACCGTGCGCAAGCTGGGTGCACTGACCTTTATTAAATTGCGCGACCGTTCGGGTGAAATTCAGTTAAGTTTCGACGAATCCAAGAACAAGGAACTGCACGATCAGGCCGCCGTGTTGCGTGGCGAATACGTCGTGGCCGTTACCGGTAAGGTGGCGGTACGTGAGGCCATTAACCCCGATATGCCCACCGGCGAGGTGGAGGTTTGGGTGGAAAACATCAAGTTACTCAGCGAGGCCGAAACGCCCCCCTTTGAGATTGTGGAAGATTGCAACACCAACGAAACCACCCGCCTGAAATATCGCTATCTCGACCTGCGCCGTCCCGATCTCCAGCGCAACATTATGCTGCGCCACCGTGTCGGCAAGATTGCCCGTGATTTCTATGACAGCGAGGGATTCTTGGAGATTGAAACCCCCATGCTCATCCGCTCCACCCCCGAGGGCGCTCGTGACTATATCGTGCCCTCCCGTGTCCGTCCGGGCAGTTTCTATGCCCTGCCCCAGTCGCCCCAGTTGTATAAGCAGTTGCTGATGCTGGCCGGGTATGACCGCTATGTGCAGATTGCCCGTTGCTTCCGTGACGAGGATCTGCGTGCCGACCGTCAGCCCGAATTCACCCAGATCGACTTGGAAATGTCCTTCGTCAATGAGGACGACGTAATGGGCGTCAACGAGCGCTTTATTCAGAAAGTATTTAAAGAAGCCATTGGTGTGGATGTGGCTCTGCCCCTGCGCCGTATGACCTGGCGTGAAGCCATGGACCGCTTCGGTTCGGACAAGCCCGACCTGCGTTTCGGCTTTGAACTCAAAGACCTGTCCGACATTGCCAAGACCTGCGGTTTTAAGGTCTTTGCCGGTGCCGTGGAAGCGGGCGGCAGCGTGCGCGCCATTAACATCAACGGCTACGCCGATAAATTCCCCCGCCGTGAGATCGACTCCCTGACCGAGTTTGCCAAAACCTATCGTGCCAAGGGCGTGGCCTTCTATAAGAGCATGAACGGGGAAGTATCCTCTTCCTTTGCCAAGTTTATGACCGAGGAGGAAATGACCGCCATCAAAACGGCCGTTGACTTTAAGGATGGCGACCTGTTGCTGGTGGTGGCCGATGCCGACGAGCGTGTCGTTTTCGATTCTCTGGGTGCGCTGCGGTGCGAGATTGCCAACCGTTTGGGGCTGACCAATAAGGATCAGTATGAATTTTTGTGGGTGACCGAGTTCCCGCAGTTTGAATATGACGACGAATCGGGCCGCTACAAGGCTATGCACCATCCCTTTACCGCCCCCATGGATGAGGATATTCAGTATCTCGAATCCGATCCCGGCAAGGTGCGCGCTAAGGCTTACGATATCGTGCTTAACGGCGTAGAATTGGGCGGCGGCTCGTTGCGTATCTACGACCGTGACCTGCAAAACCGTATGTTCAAAGCCCTCGGCTTTACCGAGGAAGCGGCACAGGAGCAGTTTGGATTCCTGCTCGATGCCTTCAAATACGGCGTTCCGCCCCACGGCGGCATGGCGTATGGCTTCGACCGTCTGCTCATGCTCATGACGGGCGCCGACTCCATCCGCGACGTCATGGCCTTCCCCAAGGTACAGAACGCGTCGGAACTGATGACCGACTGCCCCTCGCCCGTCAATCCCAAGCAGCTTGAGGAATTGCGCCTCGATCTCAACATCGAAGAATAACCTTTCCTCTTGACATTCCTCAAAAAAAGGTATAAAATTAACCCAAAGCGTTGAGAAGAGAAGCCGCAAGGGCGCACATCTTAGAGAGGGCGGGTCAGGTGCAAGCCGCCTATGTGTGATTTTGCAAGGGATACCGCTCTTCGAGTCCGTGTCAAATGCACGGCGGGTAAGCCCGTTATAGCGAGAATGAGTAAATGATTCGGGTGGAACCGTGAGCATAGCCTTACCCCGTCGCAAGATGGGATAAGGCTATTTTTATTTTTTTCACCCCGTAAAAAGGAGAAATAATATGATCAAGATTACCCTGCGTGACAATGTTGTCAAAGAATTTGAAGCGGGCGTCAGC
>JAZNSU010000053.1:0-8923 GCA_045591385.1 Eubacteriales bacterium | reverse complement strand
ATGAGCAGGATGCGTATGAGGATCTGACGCGGTCTACGCCGGGTGTGGGTGCTTATGTAGAGACGCCGGATTATAAGGGTTATGTTGTGGAGGTAAACCTGCTTCGGGGTATTTTAAAGGTGCGGCGTGCGGATGATCCGGACAGTCCGGCAAGGGCTTATCATAAGAATCAAATCAAAGTATTGAATGCTTCCGCCAATTTTTCATCATCCAAGAAGCAAAAAGAGTCAAATCCTACAGAGAAATAGAATAGAACTATTGATTTTTTCTTTTCTTTGTGCTAAACTGAAAAAAAATAAAAGGAGGTTTATCATAATGGCTTATTCTATCAATGATGATTGCATCAGCTGCGGCGCTTGTGTCGATGCTTGCCCGGTTGAGGCGATTGCTGAAGGTGATAGCAAGTATGTGATCGACGCTGATAAGTGCTTGGATTGCGGTGCTTGCGCCGGTACTTGCCCCGTGGGAGCTCCTCAGGCTGAGTAAGACAGGTACATGATGATCAGGGGATTTTCCGCATGGAAGATCCCCTGGTTTTGTTTTGGGGGATTTATGATTTTACAACCGGATGAAGAATTGTGTCGGCTCGGTAATGGCTTGAAACTGATACAATCCAAAAAACATTTTTGTTTTACAACCGATTCGATCTTGCTGGCTGATTTTTGTCATGTGAAAAATGGGGATCGGTGTGTGGATCTGGGTGCAGGACAGGGAATCTTGTCTGTGCTCTTATTTGGTAAAGCAGATATTGCCTGTGTGGATGCCGTTGAGATTCAAGGCCAGTTATGTGATATCCTGTGCCGAAACAGACAAATAAATAAACTGGACACTTTGCATATACATCATAATGATTTACGGGAAGTTCCTTTAAAGCAGGGATATTATGATGTTGTTATCTGTAATCCGCCATATGAAATGGAGCAATCCGGAGCGATCAATAATGAACAATCGGTTGCTACCGCAAGGCATGAATTGACCTGTTCGCTGGATGATATTATGAAAGCCGGACTATCTATGTTGCGTTATGGTGGATGTATGTATATGTGCCTGCGTCCCGGTCGATTATGTGATGTAATTGCTTGCACAAGACAATACGGCGGAGAGTTAAAGCAGTTAAGGTTTGTGCATCCGTATGTAGATAAAAAGCCCAATCTGATGCTAATGCAGATACGCAAAGGGGGAAAACCGGATTTAACGGTGCTTCCGCCGTTGGTAATGTATGATGGATTAGGGATAGAAAGCCAAGAAATGAAACGGATCTATCAAGGAGATTTTCATGAGCGGTAGATTATATATTGTGGGGACTCCGATTGGCAATCTCAAAGATTTGTCTGAGCGAGTCTGTGAGATATTAAGCCAAGTGGATTTTGTTGCGGCAGAAGACACAAGAAATTCAAGAAAAATACTCAATCATCTCGGAATTAAAAAAGAATTAGTCAGTTATTTTGAACATAACAAAACCTTTAAGGGGCAATATTTACTTGATCGGTTGCTGGCGGGTGAATCCTGCGCATTGGTAACCGATGCGGGTATGCCGGCGATTTCCGATCCGGGTGAAGACATTGTACGTATGTGTCATGAACAGGGGATAGAAACGGTAGTGATTCCCGGACCTTGTGCGGCCATATGTGCGATGGCTCTTTCTGGGTTACCGAGCGGACGATTTTGTTTTGAAGGATTTTTATCCTCGGAGCCTAATGTCCGCCGCAATCGTATTTCGCAATTGCGCAATGAGGATCGAACCACTATTTTTTATGAAGCGCCGCATCGACTGCGGGAAACGATAGCGGATATGTTTGAGTTGTGGGGCGATCGCCGTATCTCTATTATTAAAGAAATTACCAAATTACATGAAACGGCGTGGTACACGACGTTAGCGCAAGCCAATACATTGTTGAGCGATGAGAATATTCGCGGAGAGTTTGTTTTAGTGGTTGAGGGTGCTACGGGTAAATGCATGGAGATTGATGACGCTCGAATTATTGAACTCTTACAGGCGCGCATTCAAAGCGGAGTGCGCAAATCCGATGCGGTCAAGCAAATTGCGGTAGAATTTGATCTGTCCAAGAATCGCGTGTATAAATTATCCAATAACTTGGAATGATTTTTTTGATGTAGCGAAAAATACTTGAAAAACAATCCGATATAGGGTATAATAAGATAGCATGTGAATTTTTACATGTAGTATTTCTATTGGAATGTCAATACTAATTATGTAAAAAAGATGGTATTCTACATGGAGGATACAGATTTGGATAGGTTTATTATTAAAGGCGGCAAGCCGCTTACCGGTGAAGTTGTAATCAGTGGCGCAAAAAATGCTGCCGTTGCTATTATCCCTGCCGCTATTTTAGTTGACGGTGTTTGTCGCATTGAAAACATTCCCAAGATCAATGATGTATATCTGATTATTGATATTATGCGCAAGATGGGCGCCAGAATTGATTTTGTTGATGACACGACCATTGAGGCGGATTGTACGGGTATGGCAATTACGCAGACCCCCAGCAATCTGGCAAGAAAAATGCGTGCGTCTTACTATTTGCTGGGTGCTCTTTTGGGGCGTTTTTGCCGTGCTGAGGTGGATCTTCCTGGTGGTTGTAATTTTGGCGGAGTGCGCCCGATTGATCTGCATGTCAAAGGATTTCGCGCATTGGGAGCGGAGATCAAAGAAGAATATGGAATGGTTACTGCAAAGGCAGATCGTTTGATTGGTACAGAAATTTATTTGGATCAGGTTTCTGTCGGTGCTACCATCAATATTATGTTGGCAGCATCCAAAGCAGAGGGTATGACCATTATTGAAAATGCTGCTAAAGAGCCGCACATTGTTGACTTGGCTAACTTCCTGAATTCTATGGGTGCTGTGGTAAAGGGTGCAGGTACCGATACGATTAAGATTCGCGGTGTGCGTCATATGCAAGGCGGAGTATATTCCATTATTCCCGATCAGATTGAGGCCGGTACCTATATGGTAGCTGCTGCCATGTCGGGTGGTGATGTTCTGGTTAAGAACGTTATCCCGAAACATATGGACTCTATTTCGGCAAAATTGATCGAAGCCGGTGTGGAAATTACCGAATATGATGATTCTATTCGCGTAAAACGCACAAAACCGATCCGTAAAGTGAATGTAAAGACGTTGCCTTATCCCGGTTTTCCGACAGATATGCAACCGCAAATGGCGACATTTTTGACCCTTGCGGAAGGGACAAGTATCATTACGGAGAATGTTTTTGAAAGTCGTTATAAATATACCGACGAATTGAAACGCATGGGAGCCGATATCAGTATTGATGGTAAGGTTGCCATCATTACCGGCGTAGAAAAGTTGACAGGTGCCGTTGTGAAGGCTACCGATCTGCGTGCGGGTGCGGCGTTGATTATTGCCGGTGTTTCGGCTCATGGAACTACAACAATTGAAGAGATTGTTCACATTGAGCGAGGATATGAAGATATTGTCGAAAAGCTTTCTGCGCTTGGTGCGGATATCTGCCGTGTCAGTGATGAAGATCATGCCGATGAGACCTTAGTAAACGCAGGCTGATAAGACTTAGCCCTAAAGGAATTCAACCTTTAGGGCTTTTTGGAGAAAATACATGAAATTCATGACAATACGCAGCGGCAGCAATGCTAATTGCATATACATAGACAATGGTTCATATAGTATTTTGATTGACGCCGGTGCCGGAATAAAAACGATACAAGGGGCGTTGGCGGGGATTGGGACCTCGATCAACAAGATTGCCGCCATATTTATTACTCATGAGCATATCGACCATATCCGTGGCTTATCTGCGCTTGTTCGTAAAGCGAATATACCTATTTTTGCCAATGATATAACCTGTCAGGCGATTATAGGGCGTTTGCCGGAACTTTGCTTGGACCGCTTTGTAGAACTTCCTACGGGATCCAGTGCGGTGTGTAGTGATCTGAAGGTAACTTCGTTTCGGACATCCCATGATGCGGCGGAAAGTGTCGGATATACAATAACCGATGGGAAGCGCCGTATCTCCGTTGCGACAGACCTTGGCGTTGTTACGCCCACGGTTTTGGAGCATATTCGGTGTAGCGATTTGGTTTTGCTGGAATCTAATTATGATGAAATGATGCTAAAAAACGGGGAGTATCCGGCAAAACTTAAACACAGAATCTTATCCGAACAAGGGCATTTGTCCAATCATTCCTGCGCGGTTACGGCAACTGTGTTGGCGGAAGGCGGTACGCGTCGCTTGGTGTTGGGCCATTTAAGCCAAAATAATAATATTCCGCGGTTGGCATATAACACTACATTATCCGCATTAGAAGAAAATCATATACAGGTTGGTCGTGATGTTTTACTGTCTGTGGCATCACGAGAAGCATGTTCAGAGTTGATGGAGGTATAACCAATGACTTATTTAGAGAAATATGAAATGTGGTTGGCCAGTGAATCGGTCAATGAGAAACTGAAAGCAGAATTACGAGCCATAAAAACGGATGATAAAGCCATTCGTCTGCGTTTTTCATCCGATCTGGAATTTGGAACGGCCGGTTTGCGTGGCGTATTGGGTGCCGGTAGTGGCTGCATGAATCTGGTCACGGTTGGCTGGATCTCTGCCGGATTGGCAAAGGTTGTTATTGAGCAAGGAAAGGCCGAGCAGGGAATTGTGGTTGGGCGTGATAGCCGACTGATGAGCAAGGAATTTGCTGAATACGCGGCAAGCATATTTGCGGCATACGGGGTAAAAGTTTATTTGTTTGACGATATTCGCCCTACAGCAGAGGTTTCTTTTGCCGTGATGAAGTTTGGTGCGGCTGCCGGTGTGAATATTACCGCAAGCCATAATCCTAAAGAGTATAATGGTTATAAGGTTTATGGCGCAGACGGTGCGCAATTAGCTCCTGACATGGCTGCCGATGTCGTTTTGAAAGCCGGTACAGATATGTTATTGCCGGTGCAGTCGATGGATTTGAAACAAGCAATAGCGGAAAAGAAGATCACTATGATCGGAGAAGATGTTGACAGAGAATATTTGGCTAATATCTCCGAATGTTCTGTGGAAAATCAGTCATCTTGTTCGGATTTCAAAATTGTGTATACCCCCATCCATGGCAGCGGTTATCGGATGGTGCCTCGGCTTTTACGTGAGCGCGGTTGCAATTTCTCGGTCTGTGAGGAGCAGATGATGCCGGACGGGCATTTTCCTACCGCCGATCCGCCCAATCCCGAACGCAAAGAAGCTTTTGCCTTGGCTGTTGAACAAGCTAAGCGCGAGCACGCGCAATTGGTTCTGGGTACTGACCCGGATGCCGATCGTTTGGGTGCATTGGTTTTGCATAATGGAGAATATGTTATGCTTACCGGAAATCAGATTGGTGTTTTGCTATGCGATTATATCCTGTCTGTACGGCAGGCGAACGGAACGTTGCGTGAAGATGGGTTTGTAGTTAAGAGCATCGTATCTACGAACATGGTAAAAGGAATCTGTAAGGCTTATCATGTTGAGTTGATTGATGTATTAACGGGCTTTAAATATATTGGTCAGCAGATCGACAAATTGGAAGACAAGGCCGGTCGTAAATTCTTCTTTGGTTTTGAAGAAAGTTATGGTTACCTCGGCGGTAGTTATGCTCGTGATAAGGATGCCGTATATGCCGCGATGATGATGACCGATATGGCATTGCATTATTACAAACAAGACATGGATCTGATTGATGTTTTGGAACGGCTGTATCAAAAATACGGATATTATAGCGAGAAGACCATAGGCTTGTCTTTAGATCCGTTGACCGGAAAAGAGAACCTCAACAAGCGCATGGCTATGTTATTAGAACAACCGCCTACGGTTTTAGGTGGACTTACTGTAGAAAAGGTTTTGGATTTTAATAGCGGTATTGGTGATCTGCCGAAAGCTGATATTCTTGCCTTTGATCTGCAAGGCGGAACTCGTATCTACATTCGTCCGTCGGGAACCGAGCCTAAGGTGAAATTATACGTCATGGCTTGTGCGACGACCAAAGAGGATGTGAATCGGTTAATTTCGGTTCTTGGTGAAGAAGTGCAGAAATTGGTCCGGTAAGAGGGCATGAAGAAATATGTAAAATGGATCATTGGTGCGTTTGTCGTGCTTGTTGCGCTGATTTTCTTTGTCCTGCAACGCTTTGTTTGGTTGCCGGATGGGGGAGATGTGCTTTTTGATGATCCAACGCAGTCTTTGATTAAAGTTCATGTGTTGGACGTCGGGCAAGCAGATGCTATTATCATTGAATTGCCCGAACATCGCACCATGATGATCGATATCGGCACGGCGGATCGCATGGATCAGATAGATGCCTATTTGTCAAAACTTATGGTTCGTAAAATTGATTTTTTGGTTCTTTCTCATTTTCACAGCGATCATATGGGAGATTTTGACGAATGGATCCAAACGCACGATGTCGGATGTTTGTTTGTCCCACCGGTATATAATTCGGAGGGGATGCACATAAAAGAACGCGCACTTGAGAAAGGCGTTGAGATCATGGAAGTGCGTGCAGGGATGTCGATTATCAATGAAAGCGATTTACAAATTGATGTTTTGGCGCCGCTGCGTGCGCAATATGAAGATGAGAATGATTCTTCTATTGTGGTTAAGGTGACCTATATCAATAATGAATTTTTGTTCACCGGCGATATCTCTTCTTTATCAGAAAAGGAAATGCTGGCGTACGGTGCGGATCTGGATGCGGATATGATCAAGATCGCGCATCATGGCGCATCATCATCCAACAGCTTGGAATTTCTTCAGGCCGTCTCTCCTGACTATGCGGTTATATCTGTGGGAGAGAACAATGGATATGGATTGCCCTCTACAGAAGTCAATGAGCGGCTAGCGGATTTAGGAATTAAGGTTTTCCGAACTGATCTGGATGGCACAATTGTTTTCTTGGGTAACGGTCAAAGAATAGCGGCCAAAATAAAGAATTAAGAAAGCGACAAATGTCTTTTGGGCATTTGTCGCTTTTCTATTCAATAACAGACACAGCTTTGCATATAGTGGTAATGTAAATTATTTGTGCGAGGTGTGTTTATGGAAAATAGAGAAGAATATTTGGAGCGTTTTCGTATCGACAATGAAAAAATGTTATCCGAAACGGCCAATCGCATACAAGATGAATTAGGAAGCAACGGCGAAAAATTGAATCATTTGCTTAAAGATAAGAGTAAATTATCGAATATGGTGAATGGTTTGTCGGATGCGGATTTTAACAAATTAAAGCAAGTATTGGATAATCCGCAAATTGTTGAAAAAGTATTAAGCAGCGACAAAGCCAAGAAAAATCTTGCAAAATTATTAGGGGAGCTTTGATGGAGGATCTTGCATCAAAATTAACGGAATTTCTGGAGGATGATAAAAATGTGGAGTTATTAAAGGGAGTTGCCGATGGCTTCAAGAAAGATGGTGGAAATGTTGATTTCTCAGGGATCAGTACCTTAGTGCAACAAATGGGCGGAGAGGATGATCGGGCTCGGTTGTTACGAGCATTAAAGCCATTTGTAGACAGTCGGAAACGGGATATGATGGAGGAAATTATCCGACTATTAAAGGTCGGCGAACTGGTAATGATGTATTTAAATGGGAGAAAAATGTAATGGAATCAAGCTATGGTGGAGATTTATATCAACTGCAACAAGAAGCCATTCAACGTGCCCGAGCGACATCGCAAAAAGCGGTAAACAAGCCGCAAGACAAACCTGGTTTTTCACTAAATTTCTTATCGGATAATAAGGACAATATTATAATCATCTCTGTTTTAGCAGTGCTTTTGCTAAACGGTTGCGATGATTCAATGTTAATAATAGCGCTTGTTTTGCTTTTGTTGTTATAAACTGCGATATTTATCGCAGTTTTTTCTATGGTTGACAAAATGAATGGCTTGGGGTACAATAATACAAGTTCATATTTGCCCCCTTAGTTAAATGGATATAATAAACCCCTCCTAAGGGTTAGTTGTGAGTTCGATTCTCGCAGGGGGTGCCAAGAAAACAACTGCAGAAATGTAGTTGTTTTCTTGTAATTATTTTCATAATAGACTTGACATTTTATGCTTGTAATCGTATAATATAATGCGTACGCAAGAGATCGAGGTGTGGCTCAGTTTGGTAGAGCGCTGCGTTCGGGACGCAGAGGCCGCAGGTTCAAGTCCTGTCACCTCGACCATATCGAGTGTTCATAACGGATTTGAGTTATGGACACTCTATTTTTTTGTAATTTCGAGTTTCTTCGTTATGTATGGAGCAGGTTTTAAGCCTGCTCTTTTGTTTTATGCGGATTTGGTAATATACTCGACGGCTACACCTTTTCGTGTGTCTGCCTTGTAATTACTTCCGCATTCGGGTATTTCAATATACCCAATGAATTTGTAATGGATCATAATCCTCTGACTGCGATTTTTACCAACACCCTCAGTTTCATAAACCGTTATCTCATCTATGAGTTCCCGAAGAAGTGGGGCAGTCAGTTTTTGCATTTCCATAAATCTTCGTATTGCGCTAATGAAGCGATCTTTATTCTGTTGCATAGTACCAAGATTGTTTATCCTATCATTTAGGGTTGCAATCTTGCTTTTCAGTTCCATACGCTCCACTTCGTATTTGTGGGATAACTGCATAAACCATTCATCCGTTACCTTACCCGAGACATTGTCCTCATAGAGCTTTTCGTAAGGCTCGGCAACCTTTTGGTTTCGTGCCGTACAGCGTTGCAGTTCGCCTTGTAAGGCTTTTTGCTCATTGATAATATCCTTTTGTGTCTTTTGAGCAAGTAGGTCTGCAAAGGCTTCCTCATCACTCT
This sequence comes from Eubacteriales bacterium, assembly GCA_045591385.1. Taxonomy (GTDB): domain Bacteria; phylum Bacillota; class Clostridia; order Oscillospirales; family UMGS1783; genus CAKSHC01. The sequence goes on along the minus strand of JAZNSU010000053.1, from coordinate 107 downwards.
GCAAGAATCTTGCCATTCGCTTTAGTTCAAGCATAACCACTTGTTCTATTGCATTGGCTCGGATATAGTGCCGAGTTTCGCAAGTACCTCTTGTATCCACCTTGTAG
>JAZNSU010000052.1:0-9203 GCA_045591385.1 Eubacteriales bacterium | reverse complement strand
TGGCGATGCGCGGGAGAATGTATTGGAAAATTATCGGCGACTGACACAGGCCATCGGCGTGAGCATGGACTCTCTGGTACTGGCGGCACAGACCCATACCGACCACATCCGCAAAGTGACCCGCGCCGACTGCGGCGAGGGGATCACCAAAAAAACTTTTACCGATATTGACGGGCTGATGACCGATGAAACGGGCGTGACCTTAGTCACCTTCCATGCCGATTGTACCCCCGTCTTTTTGGCCGACCCGGTGCGGCGGGCGATTGCTCTGGTGCATGCCGGCTGGCGGGGTACGGTGCAGAACATCGCCGGTAAAGCGGTAGCGGCCATGGTAGAAGAATATGGTTGCCGCCCACAGGATATACTGGCGGCCATCGGGCCCAGCGCCGGCCCCTGTTGCTATGAGGTGTCACAAGAGGTCGGGCAGATGATTGACAAGGCGGCCGAGGGAGGGGCTCTGGTCTATCAAGGGGATAACCCGAAACCTTTTGCCGATCTGTGGGCGGCCAATCGTAAGATGCTTTTGCGTGCGGGAATTTTGGAAGAACATATTACGATGGCGGACGAATGTACCTGCCATGACGAGCGGTATTTTTCTCATCGCCGCCAAGGGGCGGTAAGGGGAAGTCTGGCTGCATTTCTAAGTATAGGAAAGGAGAATGAGGGATGATATCGGTTGTGCATATTGCCGACACCCATTTGGATACCCCCTTTCGGGATCTGCCCGTGGGGGTGGCGCAGTTGCGCCGTCAGGCCATCCGCAATGCCTTTGCCGCCGCGCTGACGGGCGCGGGCGAGCAAGGAGTGCGCGTCGTGTTACTGGCAGGTGATCTGTTTGATAACGCAGAGGCGACGGGCGAGTCGGTGCGCCTGTTATCTGCCGTGGCGGCGAAGTACCCGCATACCGAGTTTTTCGTAGCCCCCGGCAATCACGATTGCCTGTACGGCACCTCACCCTATCGCCATTTGGTGCGCCCCGATAACCTGCATATTTTTGAAACGGGCGGAATCGAGAAACTGGATTTTGAGGATTTCACCGTGTACGGTGTGGGCTGTCTGCACGAAAACAGCGAGGATCAGCCCTTGGATGGTTTTCGCGTGGAAGATCCGTCCCGTATCAATCTGATGTGCATCCATTCGCAGGTACAGGGCTTTGGCGGGCATCTGATCTATCAGCCCATTACTCTCGATCAGATCGCGGCCAGCGGCTTGGACTATCTGGCCTTGGGACATGTGCATACCTATTCGGGTCTGCGTCAAGCAGGCAACACCTATTATGCCTATCCCGGTACCTTGGTCGGTCGCGGCTTTGATGAAACGGGCGAAAAAGGGTATTTGGTCGGACAGGTCGGCAAGGGTATGGTGGATCTGACCTTCGTTTCAACGCCTGTCGGACAATTTGAAACGCTGGAAGTGGATATCAGCGGTGCGCAGTCGATGATGGATGTCCTCTCCTGTGTGCGGGGGCGGCTGGCTTCTGCCGATCCCGAACTGTTATTGAAACTGGTGTTGACCGGCTCCCGTCCGTCACAGTTGTTGTTGCACCGGCCCGCTATACGACAGGAAGTGGGTGTGGCCTTTGTCAAGGTGGTCGACAAGACCCGCTTAGCCCCCGATTATGAGCAATTATTAAAGGAAAATACCCTTACGGGCTTGTATATGCGTCGGGTGTTGCAGGATAGCGATGCCGATGCGAGCATCCGTGAGCGGGCGGTCAGTTTAGGACTGGCAGCCTTGGCCGGAGAGGAGTTGACGGGATTTGAAGATTGAGAAACTGGAACTGAAAAATTTCGGAAAATTCCGTGATGCTTCGGTCGAGTTAAAGGATGGTTTGAATGTTCTGTACGCCCCCAACGAAACGGGAAAAAGCACCTTGGCCGGCTTTATTCGGTATATGCTGTATGGTTTTCCTAAGAATGAGCGGAGTAGTGCCACAAACCCCATCACCACCGCCCAGCGTTTTAAACCGTGGCAGGGCGGCGAGACGGCGGGCAGTATGGTCTTTACGGCGGGCAATCGTCGGGTTACGGTGGTGCGGGAAGGGGCCAAGTCGGTGCGTGCCTACGATACGGTAACGACGACGGACATCCCCTTGACTCGTGAGATCGGCGAAGAGATGTACGGGCTGTCCTTGGACACCTTTGAAAGTACCGCCTTTTTCGGTCAGTCGGCGCTCCATCGGGTGAGCATGGAAGAGTTGGAAGATAAACTCAAAAACATGGTTACCGGCGCCGATGAAAGCGTGTCTTACGAAAAGGCACGGCAGGCGCTGCATAAGGCAAAAAATAAGATTGATTCGGGACGGGCGGGAGCGTTGCCCGAACTAAAACAAGAGATTACCGATCTGGCTTATCGTATCGAACAGGTGAGGCAGGAACAAGTGCAACTTCATGATATGGCACAGGAGTGCGACCGCTTGACTGAACAGATCACGGCGGTACAGACCGAGAGGCAAGCCTTGGAAGATGCCAAAATGCGGCGGCAAGCGCAGATCGATCGGGAATTTGAGCAAAGCAAGGACGCCCTATTGCAACAGGCCAAGCAAGCGGAGCAGGCTCGGCAGCAGGCGCTGGATCGGTTGGGGGGACTCACGCGGTCGGATGTCGATCGGCTCAATCTGAAAGCGCAACGGTTGTCGGCCTTGCGGGATGTATTGGGGCAAATTCAAGAACCCACATGGCGCAAAAAACCGCTGTGGCTGTTGGTAATCGGTATTCTGTTAGCGGTGGCGGGCGCAACTGTTGCTCTGGCCGTTTCGATGCTGGGACTGGCGGCTGTCGGTGTCGGCGCGGTTGCCATCGTGGTGTATGCGATACGGGCAGGGCGTGTCACGAAAGATAATGCCGAGAGTCAGGGCATCTACGAGCGGAGCATGGTGCGCCATCAAGAAGCGGCCGATCTGCATCGGAGTCTGGCGCAGGTCTTTGGCGATCAGCCCGATTATACCGTAGCCATCAGCGCTCTGTATGACGATCTGGTCACAGCGGCCGAGCAGCAGATGCTGGCACGTCAGCAGCAGGAGCGGGCGGCGACCATGGATGCGGAAAGTTTTTGGCGCGCCGATGCCGAGTATCTCGCGCTCTGTCGGCAAAAGGAACAAATGCAGGAGACCGAGCATCGCTTGGCGGTGACTCTGGCCGAGAAGAAGATGCAGTGGGAAGAACGTACCCGCCATGTCGGCTCGCTCGATCTGCTGATGAGTGAATATAACGAGAAACAACAGCGGCAAACGGCATTGGAACAGGAACTGGCGGCCTATCAGTTGGCGCTGGAGAGTCTGGACGGCGCGCATCTGGAGATGACGCATCTGTACGCGCCCATGCTGGCCGATCGCACGGCGGCTTTCTTTGCGGATATGACGGGCAAGAACGATCGCCGCATCGCCGTCGATGTCGGTGGCAAGGTACGGGTCGAGGAAAAGGACGTGGCCCGCAACCTGCACTTTTACAGCGTCGGCACGGCCGATGCCGTGTATATCGCCCTGCGATTGGCACTGATTGATATGCTGTATGTCAAAGAAAAACCCACCCTCGTCTTTGACGATTCTTTCGCCAATTTCGACGAAGAACGGGCGGGCGAGATGTTGGGATTACTCAGTAAACTGGCCGAGAAAACGCAGGTATTGTATTTCACCTGCCGCGACCCCAAACCGCTATTGGGTCAAACATCATATCACAAGATTGCAATTTCTTGACAAGTCGCAAAAAGAAAACGGACAGCAGAATTTCTGCTGTCCGTTTTGTGTTAATGAATGGATTGCTTTTTGTGAACTAAGGTACGGGTGGAATGATAGTCAACTTCCATATGAATGTCGGGGGCACCATCGGCGGGATCAAAACCGATCACGGTCAATACCAGAACGGTTCCCGTCTTGTCGGCTACATTATTATCGTATTTATCGCAGACGGTTTGCCCGTACAGCGCCAAGGTTTCCGCCTTGAAGGTGTAATCAAACGTCTGCCCTTGGTAGGTAATGTGGAAGGTAATGGCAGTGTTCCCGTTTTTCTCCTTAGTAAGTAGTTCATAGGCCTTACGGTTGGCTAATTGGACATGGGTACCGAATTGCATGGATTTGCCATCCGCGGCGGTGCGGGTGCCGCGGTTAAGCACCGAATAACGAAAGAAACGATACCCGTCCTCGTCATATAAGGGCATCTGGCTGTTATTTTCCTGTAGGTTGGTAAAGGCTTTAGTCGGGTCATCACTGATGATCAGTTTGCCCTCGCCCTCGGTGCTATCCACCACATCACCAAAGGTGATGAAGTTGCTGACCGTCAGGCTGTGGCCGTTGAGATCGAGCGTCACATCAGCACCGAGCATGGTGCAGGCCCCGGTAGCCACTACATCGGCATTGAGGGTGATGGTCTGTCCTGCCACGGCGGCATTCAATGCTTCCTCAAAACTATCATACTCAGCATCTCCAATCAACACAGAAGGCTCTGTAATGGGTGCACCGGCCGAGAAACGCAGGATGCGTCCTTCATCATCAAATCGTGCATAGGAGTACGCCTCATCAGAATAATACATTGGCCAACAGGCTTCCCAGTAACCATTTTCATAGGTTAGGGTAGCGGGTAGTGTTTCGTATCCTACAGCACCTGTACCCAAACAGGGATAGAGATCCTTTTCGCTATCGTAATATGAGGATAGAGACAGATCTACGCTATCTACTGCAAAATGTTTTAGAATGGCATCACGGAGGTCTTGACCGTAGTACCAGTAATTACCGTTCCAATGTGGATCTGATTCAGTCCATTCAAATTCTTCAAGTAAAAGGATATAGCAAATGATAGAATCTATGTTATCTGCAGTAATTATACCGTTGAAGGCGCCTATATTTGATGCCATGTTCGAATAGGATTCGTTATATAAGAGATTATATCGATCAATATACAGGCTATACCAATCGCAGCCATTCTCTAGGATATTGCTGCTTACGCCGTTCATGCTGAGGCTCATTGAGCTATCAGTATAAGTGGAAAATGTGGCATAATAGATGCCTTTATCTGTGCGCAATTCACCAAATGCGGCGGCATATTCATCAGTGCCCTCTCCTGCGCTGGAAATAAAACTATGTGCGGTCATTTCCTGGGTGCTGTTATCTGTGTAGGTTACTGTTACAATAAGATTTTTATTGTCGTCGTTAATGGAGATGTCTTTTATGATTTTTTCAGTAACGGTGACGGGGAGTGTGGTGCTTTGTCCAAAATAGGTCAGCGTAAGTGTTTGTTCTCCGGCATTTGCAAAACAGATACCGCTGACAGCCGCATCACGAGTTAATCCCCCAGAAACGGTCACTATGTCGTAGGCATTAAGTTTTTTACTGAAATAGCGAGAATGGTTCGGGTAGGTAAAATAATGAAGAATGGAAATATCTTCACTTGTATTGTCATTAAAATGAACACGCAATACCGCTCCGCTCAAGTCAAACATTTCACCGGTAATATACTCGATCTTGGGGGATTTGATTAATTCAATATTTTTTACAGGGTTCGACTTAATGGTAATATCGACTTCGCAGGACAGATGGCCATAGCGTACAGTGGCTTTGTGTTTGCCGAGCCCCCACAGCGATGTGGCGGATTGGTCATCAACGATGGATATGCGATTATACATATCGTCCCATATTCCTGTTTCTATGGTGCCATCCTTATAGAAAATGGCAATAGATAATAGATTGTTGTAACTATAACGATAATAGTCGGTATTCGTAGAATAATCATGCATGATTGCGCTATGGACATTCTCATATAATGTGATGGGTGCCGCATAAATACTGGCAATCGGGCTCTCGGTTATGGTAACAGTATAGTTGCATGTAATGCCCATATACGAAGCAGTTGCGGTATTATCGCCTACCGACCAATGAGATTCGCGTTGGTTAGCACTAAAGGTCATCGAAAACTCCTTAGTGAGATTATAAATCTGTTGAGGTGTACCGGTAAAGGATGTACCGTCTTTATAATAAATAGTGATATTTTTATATAAATCCGAATTAAAAATATGATATTCGTAATAGGAATTTCCGTTTCTGTCCGTGCTGGTATATCCATGAGTACCCTCAACAATAGAAATGCTTTCTACGGAAATGCTTTGGACGGGATTTTCCTTAACCGTTACGGTCATTTGGCATGTGGCGTTAAGGAAGGATACGGTAGCGATGTGATCTCCTATTCCCCAATGATTCACCGCCTGATCTGAGGCAAAGGTAAACCAAGAGAAAGAATTTCCGTTAGTAATTTTATAGAGTTCACCACAAGTGCCGTCAAAAGTGATATTGTCGGCAAATTGAATATGGATATAAAAATCATTACAGTAAGTGCCACAGCCAGAGTAAATGTTATAATGGAAATAATCGATGCCGTTGCTATCTGTTCGCCAGTTACCATACACATTATAGTTTTCAATTACCGTAATGGGATCAATTGTAATGCTGAGAACATCGTACTCATTAGCAGTACGGATATGATAACATAGATTGCACTTATTGTCTAAGGAGTTATCATAGGTGTGTTTCGGTGTGCGCACCGATTGACAGACATTACAAGTATCATCACAATCATCGGTATAGGTATGGGTGATTTCTCTTGTGAAGGAGCAACGATTACATGCGGTATCGCAGGCGTGATCAAATAAATGGTCATTTTCATCCAAGGACATCGTGCGAGTAAATTCGCAACGGTTGCAGATTAAGTCGCAGGCATTATCAAAAACATGAACATTGACATCCGAGGACATGGTGCGGGTAAACTCACAACGGTTGCAGATTAAATCACAATCATGATCAAAAACATGGTCTTCAACATTGGATGACATATTTCTGGTAAAACCACAGTTATTGCAATCAAGATCACAGGCATTATCATACAGATGATCCTGGATCACTGTTCTGGTCCAGTCGCATTGATTGCATGAAATGTCACATTTTGAGGAGTAAGTATGAGCGGTATAGGTAGCTCGAATTTCTCCACATTGATTACATGATGGGTCACATTCTGCAGAATAGGAATGTTCGCCGGTATCGTTGCGAATCCAGTCACATTGATTGCATGAGGCATCACAACTGAAGGAGTATAGATGATTGCCGGTACAGGTATTGTAATGCCAAGGTATATTTAAAAGATATTCGTTGCCGTCAGGTGAGATAGCATCGCGCATTGTGGGGGTGCCGGTATACCAGATATCTGTAAGACCAGTCAGATAAAATGCACCTTCACCAATATAAGTCAAAGAACTGGGGAGAAGAACAAAACTCAAGTTACTTCTATAAAATGCATATGCGCCGATTGAGCTGACAGCATCACCAAGTGTAACAGATACAAGTGAAGGACATCCGGCAAAGGTAAAAACACCAATAGAGGTAACTGAATCTGGAATATTAATAGATGTTAAATTGGATCCGCAAAAGGCGTAATGACCAATATAAGTAACAGAGTTAGGAATATTGATAGAAGTCAAGTTTTCGCAATAGCAAAATGCAAAGTCTCCGATTGAGGTGATAGCATCACCAAGTGTAGCGGACATGAGCGAATGACACTCGCTAAAGGCGTAATGACCAATAGAAGTAACTGAATCGGGCATAATAATAGAAGTTACATTGGAATAGGCAAAGGCATAATCGCCTATGGTAGCAACTGAATCAGGAATAGTGTATTGATCCTGATTCTCTCCAGAATATTGAATAAGTGTAGTTTTGTTCTTGTTGAACAGTACGCCATTATCAGAACAAAAATAGGCACTATCGGGAGCTACGGAAATGGTATGCAGTTCGGTGCAACTTAAAAACACACCGACTCCGATTGATAAGACAGAGTTTGGAATATTAACAGCGGTTAGCGAAGAGCAAAACGAAAAAGCTGCGTCGCCAATATGAGTGACAGAATTGGGAAGATCAATGCTGGTTATAGAAGAACAACCCTCAAAGGCGCTATTGCCAATATGTGTGACAGAATTAGGGAGATCAATATTGGTTATAGAAGAACAACCGGCAAAAGCACTGTCGCCAATATGTGTAACGGAGTTAGGGATGTTGACATCGATTAGTGATGAACAGGATGAAAAAACGCCATTATTAATTATCGTGATTGAATTAGGTATGGTGATGGTTGTTAAACTGGAACATCCGTAGAACGCCTCGTCACCAATAGTCGTGACAGAATTGTTAATGGTAAATGATGGTGCTTTGGAACAGCTTGCAAAAGCGCGAATTCCAATAAATGTGACGGAATCAGGTATTACTATGGGAGAAGATAAATTTGTACACAAATGGAATGCCTTCTCGTCAATAGTGACAATGGAATCAGGAATATCTATGGATGTTATACCATCACAGTATTCAAATGCATTTTTACCAATGCATGTTACGGTATAACCGCCTAGAGAATAGGGAATTTCAAGGTGTCCCACATAGTCAGTAGAGAAGTCGATAATAGTAGCATAACCGTCACTTACCGTATAAGTGAAATCTCCGTAAGTTTTGGTTTCGGTGTTGGCATGCACATCGATGGTGAATATGCCCTGTGGGATTAGAGATATGGCCATGATGAGCATTAAGAAATAAGCCAGATATTTTTTCATGTTTTTTCTCCTTATTTAAAAATATGCTCTATATAACGAGCATACTGTAAGTATACTCGACATATCGAGAATTGTCAAGATGTCGAGTATATTTTATGATGAGTTTAGGGGGTGAAACTATGATTTCATACGAACCGCTGTATCGCACCATGAAGGAGAAAAATATAACCACCTATAAATTGATCCATCAGTATGGCATCAGCCGCAGTTTGTTGGATCGGCTCAAACACAATAAACCCATCAGCACCGTAACTCTCAACGATCTGTGTTCCATCCTGCATTGTCGGGTGGAAGATGTATTGTTTTTTTCGGAAGATAAATAAAACCCGCTAACCGATTGGCTAGCGGGTTTTCTGTATGTATCGTTAGTTTTTGAGCGCCGTAGTCGGAGCGGGGATACGGCCGCCGCGGTGAATAAACCGAGCGCAGGATTCGGGGTGCACCGGCATAATGGGGGCGCTGCCCAGCAATCCGCCGAACTCGACCTCTTCGCCCACGCCCTTGCCCACAACGGGGATCAGGCGGGCGGCGGTGGTCTTGTGGTTGACCTGACCGATGGAGATCTCATCGGCGATGATGCCCGAAATGGTTTCGGCAGGGGTGTCGCCGGGGACGGCGATCATGTC
>JAZNSU010000051.1:0-1809 GCA_045591385.1 Eubacteriales bacterium | reverse complement strand
CGGTAAACGCCTGTTGAGAATACGCCAACACCGCATCCCTCACTTGGAGTTTGAGCGCTTGGTCGACCTCACTGTCGGAGTTGGCCAAAATATGAAGGCGCAACACTCCTTCTCCCAGTTCCTCGGCGGCACGGGCCGAGTGATATGTGGTAAATAGAGTAGTGATCATAAGTCCCACAAACAGGGCTGCTATTATTTTTTTAAACAAAACCGTTCACCTCTTTCACCGACAGTATCGGCAAAGGTGAACGGTTTTAATCACTTTTTGGTTAATTTTTCCGTAATCTCGGCGGCAATACCCACCATGCGGGCACAAGGGCGGGTCTTATAATACTCCGGCGTGCGCTCGGACGGGTTACCGCCGATGCCGGCCGATTTATCCAAGATCTCCCGACAAACGATTGAGCCGGTCTGCGCCTTGAACTGCTCGGCTAAATCCCGAATGAGGGCATAATGCTCAGCCTTGGCTTCTTTGGGGCTGTTCTCATCGTAGCCGTATAACAAGCCGGCCACCATAAACATACCCGATACGGCACCGCACACCTCACGCAGTCGACCCATGCCGCCCCCGAACGAAGAGGCCAGCATCATGGCCGTCTTGCGGTCCAGCCCCACCTCTTTTTCAAAGGTACACAACACAGCCTGGGCACAGTTGCATCCGTTTACAAATAAGACTTCAGCTTCTTCTCGTTTACTCATCAGTCGGTCACCACCTTGGTGGGGGGCACTTCCAGCAATTCGGGATGGGCCAGATACTCTTTCAATCGATGGAAGGCTTTGGCATAGCCATAGCCACTGGCGACACGCTCGTCACATACGATACCTAAAGGCAGATACCGTTCAAGAAGGATCTCGTTGCCACGCTTTTTAGCCACGTCTTCCATGGTGCCCATGGTGACGATCTGGCTGATGGTACCGAAATCATAGATATGATGGAAGATATGGGGGGTACGAATCGAGGCCAAATTGGAAATGACCATGCTGGCATGGAAGGGAGAAGCGTCAATAATGGCACGGGGTAACCAACCACGCTTATCCAGCCATTTGAGCAGGCCGACGGCAAAATTAACCAGACCGGGAATCTTAAGCAGGGTGGACATGAGCGCATCGGTAGAGTTGCTGTTCTCCTCCCGATTGGCATCCACAAAGTTATTGATCTTATCGTTGACCTGATCGATGGTGTCGGTCAGTTCAAATTTCATTTTGCTCATCGTGCCCTCTGCCCCATCGGGACGCTGGACGACCATGCCTACCGTAAAATCGTTATGCGCATACACCTTTTTATTAACCACAAAGCGGTTCATAGCCGGAAACTCAGCTACCACCCGCACCCAAGCGGCAATGACCATGGCCATGTGGCTGATGTTACGTCCCTCTTTGCGGGCTTTGAGAATATACTCATGCATCGGTTTAAAGGGGATACGCACCGTGACCGAGTTGCAGGCATCGGAGCGCTTGACCATGATATAGGAAATCAAGGTGTACATATTATCGATATTTTTACAGCGTTTTCCGTCTTTTCTTCCCATGTTTTACTCCTCTTATTTCTGTTGTGATATCCAACGGATAGCCATCGGTAGCCAGTCAGCCGTTTCCGTAGGTGTTTGGGGGGATGTGTTGGTTTCGGCATCACCGGTTGCCAATCCGTGCCAGCCGGTCGGGAAGATATGCATCTCCAACGGCCGTTTTTTCTCGGCGTAGGCGCTTGCCAGCAGCAGCGAGTTTTCGACCGGCACGGCCGCATCGGTATAGGTATGCCAGATAAAGGCGGGGGCGGCATCTTCGGTGACCTGTTTTTCCAGACTCACC
>JAZNSU010000050.1:0-4115 GCA_045591385.1 Eubacteriales bacterium | reverse complement strand
TCCGGTGCGGGACTGCACAAACGCGGCTATCGCCCGATTTCCAATCAGGCACCGATTCGGGAAACGTTGGCGGCAGCGATTGTGGATATATCGCGATATCGGCGTGCGGAACGGTTTTGTGATCCGATGTGCGGAAGCGGGACTTTTGCGATTGAAGCGGCACTTTTTGCCTCAAACACAGCGCCGGGATTGGGGCGCAGTTTTGCGGCAGAAAGTTGGATGCAGTTACCGGATGGAGTATTTGATCTGGCGCGTGCTGAGGCACGTGATAAAATATCCACCATTCCTTTTGAAATTTTAGGGTATGATATTGATCCTCGGACGGTAAAGATAGCCGCTGACAATGTAAAGCGCGCAGGCTTTGCAGGTAAAATCACCTTGAATGTTGCTGATGTGAAGAATCTTCAGTTATCGGAAGGAAGAAGGAACGTTATTATCTGCAATCCGCCTTACGGAGAGCGTATGGGTGATATGTCGTCGGTTCGTGCCCAAACCAAGTTATTGGGGAAGGTGTTTTCTTCTCAGCCGGATTGTCGCACTTATGTGATTTCGTCCAGTGAAACCTTTGAAAAGGATTACGGACAAAAGGTGAGTAAAAAGAGGAAATTATATAACGGCATGATAAAAACGTGTCTTTATCAATACTGGTAAGAATAAAATGGATGCTCATCTGAGCATCCATTTTTCTAAAATACGGTTTCGATTGTTTTGGAACAATTAGCCGGAGAGTAGGTCCAGCGTTTTAAACTACCGCTGGTGATATAGTATTTTAAGGGAGATTCTTTTGCCGCTTCGTTGGCGGCATTGATCACCGACAATTTAATCTTCATACGTTCGGGAATAATATTTTTTATATAGACTGCGCATTGCGTATTGACATCCAAGTTGCCTGAATATTCAGCCAACCCCGACAGATTTGGGGCCAGCTCAATGAAAACGCCGTAGGGTTCAATACTGCGAACAATGCCGGTAACGGTACATCCGATTCCAAACTGCGAGGCGTTTTCCTCCCATGTTCCCAACAATTCTTTTTGTGATAGCGAGAACCGTTTGTTTTCCCGATCAATTTCACGAATGATCGCCTTAATCTGTTGTCCGACATGGACGCGAGCCCGAGGATGGTCGATGCGGGAAATCGATAGATTGGCAGTTGCAATCAAGGAGGAGATGCCGCACCCGATATCCACGAATGCGCCAAACGGTTCTAAGTGTGTAACGGTGGCGCTGATAATGTCGCCGCAATGTTTATTTTTGAGCAGATATTCCAATGCTTCTTCCTGTGCGCGGGTGCGTGACAGAATGGGCGTAATTTCTCCGGCGGAATTTTCACGATAATCGATTACCTTAAAACACACGGGACGATTGACACGAGATATAATGGCAATCTCCCGCACGTCACCGTTTCGAATTCCAATGGCACATTCCTCTCGAGGCATGAGTCCTACATGACGGCCTAAAGCGACTTGGAGATTATGATTGCTGTCACAGGCAATGGCTTTGGCTTCGAAGATTTCACCGCTTTGAATCACGGTTTGAAGAGAGGACGGATGTTGCAGTATGGAATCCCAGTCCTCGGTCGATACGATTTGTCCCTCCGGTAGGTATTTTGTCATCTTACGAACCTCCTGTTTTTTATTACATAATATGAGTTTATAAATTCGGCTATGTTTCCATATTCCGTTGTCATAATGATTATAGGCCTTTCTAATGGAAAAAGTTGTCGAAATTACAAATCCATATTGAATTAGACGAATAAATTATGGTATTATTTAGATAGACTAGAGGAAGGGTTATGCGATGAAAGGATTATACAAAAAATTAACAGCGTTTATCTTGCTGATTGCATTGCTGGTATCGGTTGGTGGATGCGCATCAAGAACGATTACAAGAAAATATTCGAGTTCTTTTTTTGATTGTTTTGATACGGTGATTACCGTATACGGATATGCGGAAAATCAAGAAAAATTCAATGAATTTGTTGCGCTTATTCATGAACAGTTTTTGTATTATCATCAACAATTCGACAGTTATGCCGAGTATGATGGTGTCAATAATGTATATACAATAAACAAATACGCCGGCATCGAGCCTGTGGCGGTTAGTGAAGCCTTGTTTTCTTTGATTGAAAAGAGCAAAGAATTGTATGGTCAGACCGGTGGGAAGGTCAATATTGCCATGGGGGCGGTATTACAGGTTTGGGAAAATTACCGTCAGTTAGCAACAAAAGAACCGGATAATGCAAGGTTGCCAAGCAGTAAAGAATTGAACATGGCGGCCATGTATATGGATATTAACCGCATTGTATTGGATGCTGCCAATCATACGGTATATTTATCGGATTCGCTAATGAGTATTCATATGGGAGCGGTTGCCAAAGGGTATGCTTGCGAACTGGTAAAAAACTATTTGGTTGAGAATGGTTATAAGGATTTTGTTATCAATGCGGGCGGCAATGTTGTTGCCTCTGGAGTGGATCGGGAAAATGAAAGCGGATGGAATATTGGCATTCAAAATCCTGACACGCAATCGGCTAATGATATTATTGACGCGGTTTACGTGCAGGATAAGGCTGTGGTAACTGCCGGTAATTATCAGAGGTATTTTACGGTTGACGGCAAGCGTTATCATCATATCATTGATCCGGCAACACTGATGCCCACAACGTATTATAATAGCGTTACCGTTATTTGTGAGGATTCCATGGTGGCGGATTTTATGGCAACGACATTGTTTATCCTGCCGCCGACGCTTGCGATGGACATGGCGGAGGATATGCCGAATTTGGAGGCGATTTGGATTGATGCGAAAGGTGAGATTACCCATACGTCGGGCTATGGTGATTATTCAAAGTCGTATTGACAATATGGGTGTTGTGCCGTTATAATAATAAAGATGCATAATCACATGGAAGGCAGGGAATTTTGTGAAACTGATACTGGCTATTGTAAATTCAGATGATGGCAATGACGGGTGGAGCCACTGTCCTTGTGCTGAATGTGGAAAGATTTGAGAAGCTCTGATGTCGATATTGCAAAACGATAAAGCCCTTAAAGGAATACTTGAGCGGATGTTTCAATCCGGCAAGGTGCCTCATGCGATGATGCTGGTATCCGGTAATGCTTTAGAAGCGGCAAAGGAACTTGCGGCTTCGATTGTCTGTCGGGAAAAGATGTTTCCTGCCTGTGGAGATTGTGTGCATTGCCGAAAGGCGGTCAAGGACATTCATCCGGACATTATAGCTATTACGGGCAAAGCATCGATTCAGGTGGATCAGATCCGTGAGATGCGATTGGATGCACATGTTTTGCCTAATGACGGAGATCGCAAGGTTTACATTATACAAGAGGCGCAGACGATGACTGAGTCGGCGCAGAATGCCTTTTTGAAGATTTTAGAGCAACCGCCGACAGGGGTTTATTTTATATTGGCGGTTTCGGATCGACGAGGGATTATTGATACGATTCGCTCCCGTGTTGTTGAATTTACTCTTAAAGGGGAACGGAAAGCGGTTTCTGTTGGGGAGTTGCCGCAGGCATTATTAGCGGCATGCATGGAGAGGGATGAATTAACGGTTTGTGCAACGATTGATCATGGTTTTTCCAATGATCGCGGTAAGGCACAGGCATTTATATTAGAATTTATTGAGCTGCTCAATGAAAGGGCGATTCGTGCCGATAGTCAATGCGAAAAGGTGTTGGCGTTATATGAAGTAGCACAAGATGTTGCTATTCGGTTGGATAATGCCGGCAATGTCAGTTTGTGTGCAGCATATTTTTCAATACAATGTTTGGAGGCGTTTTTTTGACGGAAGTAGTTGGAATAAAATTTAAAAAAGTAGGGAAGACCTATTACTTCTCGCCTGACCGATTGAAGCTCAAGGTTGGCGACCGTGTAATTGTGAAAACGGCACGGGGCATTGAAATGGGCGAAGTGGTTATGGAGAATAAGATGGTGGAGGACAATACCGTTGTGGCTCCGCTGAAAAAAGTTATGCGCTTAGCTACGGAAAAGGATGTAGAAACGGCAGAAAAAAACCGTGCACGGGAAAAAGAAACGATGGCGGTTTGCGAGCAGGTAATTGCCGAGCATGGTTTGGAAATGAAGCTGGTTGATGT
>JAZNSU010000049.1:0-1618 GCA_045591385.1 Eubacteriales bacterium | reverse complement strand
CATGGCTACGATCCGACTTCCCACTATGATATTTCGCACGCCACAATAGTCGACGAGGGACCCCGCTACGATTGTATCCCAAAAAAACCCCGCTTCGATTTTGCGATCGCCGAAATATGAGGCGAGGAAGTCCGCCGCCATTTTTCGATCGCAAAAATATCAAGAGACGACGTCCGCTACGATTTTTCCCCAAGTAAGAGATAAGGATTCGGGGATGAAAGTGTGGAAGAACCCCACTGTGATATTGCACACGCCAAAATAGTCATCGAAGAACCGTGCTTCGATTTTGCGACCGCTGAAACTGTCTGCTATGAACCTCGCTGCGATTTCGCGACCAGGAAATATCCCGTGAAGAAATCCGCTATGATTTTCTGACAGTGAGAATATTCCACCGTGAACCCCCACAGTGAGTTTGCGAAAATATCCCGTGACCGCGGAGATATTACCCGATGAACCCCTTTTGTACCCCCGATTATTTACCCTAACCATAAAAAAATACACCATGAAAATTTCCTAAAGGGATAAGGATTGGGGGGCTAAAAGCGTCGGCGAATCCCCCCAAAAAATGTAACCCGACGAACCCCACTACGACATCGCGTCGACAAAAATATCCCGCGATGCTGCGCCCTAACATACTGCGACCGTCGACATATCCCCCGACGGGCCGCGCTAACATATTGCGACCACAGAAAAATCCCGTGACGAAATGCTCTAACATTTTACGATCGCAGAGATATCCCGCGATGAAACCAGCCCAACGGGTTCCGTCTATATGCGTGGGGGACGAAAAGGCCTCATGACCTCCCCGAAAGTTAACGCCCTGAACCAAAGACTTGCCACCATTACAGTGTTCGGGTCTAACCGGCCCGAACGGTATGATTACGCCTATATGCGCGGGGGACGAAAAGGCCTCGCGACCTCCCCGAAAGTTAACGTCCTGAACCGCAGGCTGAGCCACCGCTTGGTGATGGGATATAACCGCCCCAACGGGTTCCGATGCCTATATGCGAAGGACAAAGGACGAACGTCGGAACTCACGTTCATCCCTGCACAAAGGCCGTTCCAGCGCAGGCATTAGGCATCGCGGTTACCCTAAAGCAACCTCGACTTGCGACTGACCGACCGCCCGATGGGGGGAGGAATACCACTCCCAATGTAACAAACGAGACGGGGAGGAAGAGTTTTCATGAGGGAGTGACGGGGCACCGGTTACCAGTTTCCCAGAAAAAACCCACGCGAAAAAACCTGCCAGCCCGCCCCGCCCGTGGCAACCACCCCCCGCTCCGCCGCAGCGGCCGTCGACGAAGGTCGGGCGCAAGGCCGGAGGTTTTCCTTCGAAAACCCCCGCGGACGACGTTAACGACACCCCGCTACCTCGCGCTCAACCCCCACCTCGGAAGGCGGCGGAGAACATGGCGGAGACGTGCGACCCGACCCATGCGGGAGGCGCTCTCATCCGAACGCGTGAGCGTTTCGAGAGGCACCTTCCACCGGGGCGGAGGAGCACGTTTTCCACCACGTTCCTCGCATTCACCCCCGCGGAGTTGTGAGAACCCGCAACGCGTCATCACGACGCGTTACGGCAGCCACTACCACGCGGGGTTTTGCGCCGGGGTTG
>JAZNSU010000048.1:0-2361 GCA_045591385.1 Eubacteriales bacterium | reverse complement strand
GAGCAGTTGGAAAAAGAAGATGCCCATAATGCACAGGTAGCATTGAATGCCATGGCCGCTCTGTCAGGTGAAGAGGAAATACTCGATCTGTCGGTGAACGATGAGCCCGAGCAGGATTTTGATCAGATCCCGATTGCCGATCATACCGCACCCTTTTCCATGCCTGAGGCGAAAGAAGAAGAGTCGGTTATGCCGGCTATGGGCGATACGGTTAAAGTGGATGCCAAGTCCATTAAGCAGGTGGTCTGCACAAAGGTAGACAGATTGTCGCCCAAAACAAAAAAATGGCTCAAAATAGCCGGATATGCCGGTTCCTTTGTTGGCGGATGCTTGGCTGTCGGCCTGATTTTGTTTGCGGCGCTTGTCAATGGCTATACCGATCCGGCCATGGATGAATTGTTTGCTAACCGCTCCTTGGAATATACCACTACCTTGTATGCCAAGAACGGGGAAACGGGCGAATACGAAAAAATGCAGGAACTGTTTGTCAACGAGAACCGCACTTGGGTCAATCTTGAAGATGTCCCGCAGTATACCGTGGATGCGCTGATCTCGATCGAGGATGAACGTTTCTGGGAACATAACGGTGTCGACTGGAAACGGTTCGGCGGTGCCGTTGTCAATTGGGTTCTTAAAGGCGGCGAGTACGGTGGTTCCACCATCACGCAGCAGCTGATCAAGAACCTCACACAGGATAATGACTACACATGGCAGCGCAAAGCGCAGGAAATTCTGCGTGCCCTGTATATCGAGCGCAAATATCAAAAAGAAGATATACTGGAATATTATATCAATACCGTCTATTTCAATTACCGTGCCTATGGCTTAGCTAAGGCAACCGAATTGTACTTTAACAAAACGGTGCCGGAACTGACGGTAGCGGAAAGTGCCGCCCTGTTCGGCATTATCAATAAACCCGCCGTCTATGAACCTTACGACCATCCCGATGAGAATGAGTACCGTAAAAATCTGATTCTCAGTAAGATGCTGGAGTTAGGGAAGCTGACGCAGGCCGAGTACGACAAAGCTAAGGCGCAAGTGCTGGAGTTTAATCCCGACGGGAAAACGATGGCCCTGTCCAATGCCTATTCTTGGTTTGTCGATATGGTTATCGATGATGTCCTGCGTGATTTGCAGGAGAAAAAGGGTTATTCCGAAATGGCGGCCTCAAACTATCTGTTTAGCGGCGGCCTGCAGATTTATACTACGGTAGATCAGCGTGTGCAAAACGCCTTGGAAGAGGCTTTTGCTACTGAATCTTATTTCCCCGGCGATGCCAATCCCGATGCCGATTATCAGGTTGCAACTCTGCTGATGGACCAGTCTAATGGTCATATCTTGGGCGTCATTGGCGGCCGTGGCGAGAAGAGTAGCCGTGCGCTTAACCGTGCAACCTCTACCCGTCGTCAACCTGGCTCGTCCATTAAGCCGTTGTCGGTTTACCTGCCGGCACTGGAGGCCAATGCCATTACTGAGGGTACCGTCGTGGATGACGCTCCCGTTACCATTTTGAGCGGTTCCGGCTATCCGCAAAACGCCAATCGGTATTACTACGGTATGACTACCATGTTCGGTGCCATTCGCGAATCCCTGAACGCCTCGGCGGCACAGGTTCTCAACAAGGTCGGCATGGATAAGGCCTATGGGTTTTTAACCAATAACCTGCATGTGTCCCTTACTAAAAACGATAAAAATCTTGCTGCTCTCTCTATGGGTGCTATGGATTACGGCGTATATTTAAGGGAAATGGTTGGCGGCTATGGCGTTATCGCCTCGGGCGGCACCTATCATGAGCCGATTTCCTATACCAAGGTGGAAACCCAGTCGGGTCAGATTGTCTTGGAGAATAAAGAAGAAGGCGTGCTTGCCTGTTCGGCGGAAAGTGCTTGGCTGATGCAGGATATTTTGGTCGACGGTGTCCAAAACGGTTTGGCCAGCAGCGGTAAATTGAGTGTTCCGCTGGCGGGTAAGACCGGTACTTCGCAAAACTATATCGATAAATGGTATGCCGGCTATACCCCGTATTTTACCGCCGCCCTTTGGGCCGGCTTTGATGAACCGGCAAACCTAGTAAACAACGGTGTCCCTTGGGATATTTCACAGGTCCTTTGGCGGCGCATTATGCAACATGTTGTTAATAAGGTCGGCTGGTCCGGCAAGAGTTTAGCCGCCCGTCCCTCCTCGCTTGTGCAGGAAACTCTCTGTGCCGATTGTGGCATGCTGGCGGATGCTAATTGCCTGATCGATGTCCGAGGCGACCGTACCTTTACGGCTTGGTTTAAAAAGGATACCGTTCCTAAAGAAGCTTGCACCTGCCATGTGCCCATCTATGTTTGCGATGATTCGGGTCAGATTGCACAC
>JAZNSU010000047.1:0-26335 GCA_045591385.1 Eubacteriales bacterium | reverse complement strand
GTCGTTATCCCCAACGCCGAAGGCGGCAGAACCATCGCTTCTGTCGTAGCCTTCTCCAAGACCGGCGAGCGTATGGTCGGCCAGATCGCCAAGAATCAGGCCATCACCAACCCTGACAAGACCATCAGCTCCATCAAGCGTGAAATGGGTACCGACCATAAGGTCAACATCGACGGCAAGGACTATAACCCTCAGGAAATCTCGGCCATGATCCTGCAGAAGATCAAGACCACCGCCGAAGCCTATCTGGGCGAAACGGTGGATAAGGCCGTTATCACCGTTCCGGCTTACTTCTCCGACGCTCAGCGTCAGGCTACTAAGGATGCCGGTAAGATCGCCGGACTGGAAGTGCTGAGAATTATCAACGAGCCCACCGCCGCCGCACTGGCCTACGGTGTCGATAAGGAAACCGAACAGAAGATCATGGTCTATGACCTCGGCGGCGGTACTTTCGACGTGTCTATTCTGGACATTGGCGACGGCGTTATCGAAGTGCTGGCCACCTCGGGTAATAACCGTCTGGGCGGCGACGACTTCGACGAGCGCATCGTCAAGTGGATGGTCGAGGAGTTCCAGAAGGAGAACGGTATTGACCTGCGCAACGACCGCATGGCCTATCAGAGATTGAAGACCGAAGCCGAAAAGGCAAAGATTGCTCTGTCGGGCGTGGCTTCTACCAATATCAATATGCCGTATATCACCGCCGACGCTACCGGCCCTAAGCATCTGGATATGACCCTGACCCGTGCGAAGTTCAATGAACTGACCGCCGATCTGGTGCAGGCCACCATGGAGCCGGTCAAACGTGCCATGAGCGATGCGGGCCTTAAGCCCTCTGATCTGACCAAGGTTCTCATGGTCGGCGGCTCGACTCGTATCCCCGCTGTTTATGATGCCGTCAAAGCCTTCACCGGCACCGATCCCTTTAAGGGCATCAACCCCGACGAGTGCGTAGCCATGGGCGCGGCCATTCAGGGCGGCGTGCTCGGCGGCGAGGTCAAGGGCATCGTTCTGCTCGACGTTACCCCGCTGTCCTTGGGTATCGAAACCCTCGGCGGCATCAACACCAAGCTCATCGAGCGCAATACCACGATCCCGACTAAGAAGAGCCAGATTTTCTCCACTGCTGCCGACAGTCAGACCTCGGTTGAAGTCCATGTCCTGCAGGGTGAGCGCGATATGGCTGCCGATAATAAGACTCTCGGCCGCTTCCACCTCGACGGCATCCCCGCCGCTCCCCGTGGCGTGCCCCAGATCGAAGTTACCTTCGATATCGACGCCAATGGCATCGTAAACGTTGCGGCGAAAGACCTCGGCACCGGCAAGGAGCAGAAGATCACCATCACCGCTTCTACCAACATGAGCAAGGAAGACGTCGAGCGTGCCGTTAAGGAGGCCGAGCAGTTTGCCGAGGCTGATAAGAAGAACCGTGAAGGTGTCGAGATTCGCAACCAGGCCGAACAGCTCGTCTATCAGTCCGAAAAATCCCTGACTGAACTCGGCGACAAGGTTACCGAAGATGAGAAGAAGGGCGTACAGGACGAGATCGAAAAGGTCAAGGAAGCCCTCAAGGGCACCGATACCGACGCCATCAAGGCCGCTTCGGAAGAACTGTCCAAGAAATTCTACGAAATTTCGGCTAAACTGTATCAGCAGGCTCAGGCCGAACAACAGGCACAGGGCGGCGCCACCACCAATGACGACGGTACCGTAAATGGCGACTACGAAGTCGTTGACGACGATAAAAAATAAGTAATATCCGAGGTTTCGCATGGCGGAAAAAAGAGATTATTACGAGGTGCTCGGCGTATCCAAATCGGCTACTGATGACGAGATCCGCAGAGCCTTCCGTAAAAAAGCCAAAGATTGCCACCCCGACCTCCATCCCGGAGATGCGGCGGCAGAACAACAATTTAAGGAATTAAACGAGGCCCATGACATCCTCTCCGATAAGGAGAAGCGCCAACGGTACGACCAGTTCGGCTTCGCCGGTGTCGATCCCAATTATGGCGCAGGCCAAGCCGGCGGCGGCTACGGCGGTTTTGGCGGCGGCGACTTCGGGGATATCTTCGGCGACATTTTCGGGGACATCTTCGGCGGCGGCCGTGCCCGCCGTGCCAATCCGAACGCTCCCGTAAGAGGTAAGGATATTTCCATCAACCTCTCCATCGAATTTAACGAGTCGATCACCGGTTGCAAGCGCAAGATCCGCTATAAACGGGAAGATGCTTGCTCCGATTGCAAGGGGAGTGGCTCGGCAACAGGCACCCGCCATACCTGCCCCACCTGCGGCGGCAGCGGTCAGGTGCGTGTCCAACAGCGTACCATGCTCGGCTCCTTTACCAGCGTCCAGCCCTGCTCCGATTGCGGCGGTACCGGCACGATCATCAAGGATCCCTGCAAAACCTGCGGAGGGCAGGGGATGGTCGTCGGTGAGCGTACGATTGAGGCTACCATTCCCGCAGGAATCGCCACCGGCCAGTCGATTAAATTGGCAGGGCAAGGCTCAGCCGGCAAGCGCGGCGGCGGCAACGGCGATTTGTATATCACCGTCAATGTCAAACCCCATGTACTGTTTAACCGTCAGGGTAACGATATCTCCTACGATGTCCCGCTGACCTTGTCGCAAGCGGCTGCAGGCTGTACCGTTGATCTGCCTACCGTCGACGGCGATACGGTCAAGCAGACCATCCCCGAGGGTACCCAGCATCAAACGGTCTTCCGCATTAAAAATAAGGGCGTGCCCTATGTCAACGGCAGAGGACGAGGCGATATGTATGTCCGCGTTACCGTGGAAGTGCCTAAGAGCTTGTCCCGCAAACAAAAAGAACTGCTGGAAGAACTGGAAAAACTTTCAAGCGATAAGAATTATGACGCCGTCCGTAAGTTTAAGGATAAAGTCGAAAAAACCAAACAAGCATAAAAATGCGGTGCAGAATTCTGCACCACATTTCTTAGATCTGTTCAATCACATCGGCAATGCCCTTCATAACTTTGCCGGCAGGGGAGTGCATGAATTTTTTCCGCGCGGTTTTTACCGGCCGCGATTGCGACACAACGCCCATCGTGCACCCCACAACCAATCCTGCCGCCATGCCGAGCATGAACGGTACTTTACTACACATCTCTCATTCACCTCATTTGTAGTATGGCCGAAAATCAGACGCGTATTTTCTGTATTTTTTTCCATTATCAATTGAAAAAATGAAAAAGAACCGCTATAATAAAAATAACTTATGCGATCGGAGAAATGATTATGGCTCTTGTAACAGGATTTAAGGGTATGCGCTATACCCAAAAGGCAGGCAATATCGCCGACCTCGTCTGTCCCCCCTATGATATCGTCAGCCCCAAACAGCGCGAAGAACTGATCGAGCATAGCCCTTATAATATCATCAATCTCGAACTGCCCGTCGGCGAAAATAAATATGAAACCGCACGGGATCTGTATCAACAATGGGTCAAAGACGGCATATTGGCTCAGGATACGCAGGACAGCATCTATGTCTATGAAATGTCCTTTTCGGTTAATAACATAGCCTATGCCGTAAAAGGCATCTTCTGCGCCGTGCGTCTGGAAGAATTTGAAGACCGTGTGATCCTCCCTCATGAGTTTACCCTGTCAAAAGCGAAAAATGACCGCTTTGAATTGCTCGATACCGCAAAGGCCAGCTTTTCTCAGATCTATTCCATGTATACCGATGAGGATCAATCCATTCGTGCCCGTATTGAGGCGATGAGCGACGGTATGCCGGAGATCGAGTTTACCGACGGCGAGGGCGTCACTCACCGCCTGTGGTCCGTTACCGATGCATCGGAAATTTCGGCTATCACCTCAGCGTTTACGGAGAAGCAACTTTTTATTGCCGACGGTCATCACCGATATGAAACGGCGCTTAATTACCGCAAAAAAGTAAAAGCCGAAACGCCTGACTTTGATGAAAATCATCCCGCCAACTTCACCTGCATGTTCTTAGTTGATATGGAATGTAGCGGTTTGGTTGTTTTTCCGACCCACCGTATGCTCAACAATATCGGTGATCTGGATGAACAGGAAACCTTGGAAAAAATCAATAAATATTTCAGTTTTGAGCGTTGCAATGATCTCTGCCGTATCGAAGAAGATTTGGCCGAAGATATGGATGCTCATTGTATGGGCTTGTATACCGGCAAAGATTATTATTATCGCCTGAGCTTCCATGATGAAACGCTGATTCGAGAAATGTTGGCCGATATGTCCGATGCCTTCTGCGATTTGGATGTTACGATTTTGCATACCTTGATCTTGGATAAAATATTTGGCATCACCAAGTCCGATTTGGCCAAACAAACCAAGATTACCTATACCCGCTCCATCGAGGAAGCCTTGGAGCAGGTTAAGGCAGGTAAGCAGCAATGTGCCTTTTTCCTCAACCCTACCCGTGTCGATCAAATCAAGGACGTCGCCAAAGCCGGCGATAAAATGCCGCAAAAAGCCACCTACTTCTATCCCAAACTGATCACCGGTATGGTTTTTATTAAATTCGAATAAACGCTCTTGCATTTATAATACGGTTGTTGTATAATAATCGTAACTGGAAATAAAAATCATCCAAGGAGATTGAAAAATGGATATCAATATGTCAAATTTGATTGAAGTCATTGCCAAAGAGGTGGCCAAGCAGTCGGGTACCGTCGGCGGATATACCGCCCCCGCATCCAATCGCCCCCTCAATACCTATATCGATCATACCGTGTTGGCGGCCAATACTCCGCTGACCAAGATCGAAAAATGTTGCGCCGAAGCGATTGAGAATAAGTTTGCCTCGGTCTGCTTCAACCCCATCCATGTCAAATATGCCGCCAAGCGTCTGGCCGGCAGCGGCGTCAATGTCTGCACCGTTATCGGCTTCCCCTTGGGTGCCAATACCCCCTTCGTGAAAGCAGTTGAAACGGTCGAAGCCATCGCCAACGGCGCTACCGAGGTGGACATGGTGGTCAACATCGGCGCCATCAAGGACAATAACTGGGATCTGGTAAATGAGGATATCTCCGCTGTCGTTAAGGCCGCTAACGGTACCACCGTTAAGGTCATTATCGAAACCTGCCTGCTCACCGATGAGGAAAAGGTCAAGGTTTCTCAGGCTTGCGTGGCTTGTGGCGCTCAGTTTGTTAAAACTTCTACCGGCTTCTCCACCGGCGGCGCTACTCCTGAGGACGTGGCTCTCATCCGTCGCGCGGTTGGTCCTACCATGGGCATCAAGGCTTCGGGCGGCGTTCGCTCCAAGGAAGATGCCGAAAAGGTCATCGCCGCAGGCGCTACCCGTATCGGTACTTCGGGCGGTGTCAGCATCGTCAAGGGCGAGGCGGGTCATAAGTGCATCGGTTGCGGCCGTTGCAAGTCTGTTTGTCCTACCGGAAACGCTCAGGTCGTTACCGCATACTAAAATTTTACATAGAAAAACTGCTCTGCATGGCAGAGCAGTTTTTTTATATCTTATAAAACCTTTTCCCGTTTTCCATGGTGATGTGGGCAACCTCTTCCTGTGTCACACCCCAGATCTCCGCCACCTTAGCCGCCACAAAGGGCACTAATGAAGGATCGTTGCGCTCCCCCCGATGCGGTTCGGGCGAAAGATACGGGCAGTCGGTCTCGATCAATACCCGATCATGCGGCAGTGTCGCCAATACCTCTCTGGCCTTGTGCGCGTTCTTAAAGGTCACAATGCCGTTAAAGGAAAGATAATACCCCATCTTCAGCAAAATTTTGGCCGTCTCCACACTCCCCGAATAGGAATGTACCACGCCCGTAACATTCGGGAACTCCTTGAGAATGTCTAATGTGTCCTGCGTCGCCTCACGGCTGTGAATGACTACGGGTAAGCCCAGTTTCTCGGCTAATGCCATCTGCCGCCGAAAGGCAATAAACTGCTTATCCTTGTCGGTGTCCTCATAGTGATAGTCTAAACCGATCTCGCCAATCGCCTTTACCTTGTCATGCTTGGCTAAGGACTCTAATTCCTCGTAGTGCTCCTCGGTCAGATCATAGGTATCACACGGATGAAATCCTACCGTGGCATAGATGCCATCAAATTGCTCCGAAATGGCCACTGCCGCACGGGATGACTCTAAGTGAGCACCGATATTCACAATCAGAGAAACACCGCTCAAACGGCACTTTTCAAGCATTTCTTGGCGATCCGCATCAAAGCGGGCATCGTCTACGTGCGCGTGCGTGTCAAAATACATCGTCAGCGCACCTGCGAACCGGGCGCAATGTCAGAATCCAAGAAGATTACGCGTACATCATCTTCACCCGCATCACAGGCCAAGATCATGCCGTTGCTCTCTACGCCGCACAACTTGGCAGGCTTGAGATTCTCAACAATAATAACCACCTTGCCGATCAGGTCTTCCGGCTTGTACCATTTGGCAATGCCCGATACTACCTGACGTTTGTCCCCGCAATCCAGTTGAATCTTGAGCAGTTTCTTGCTCTTGGGTACCGGCTCGCATTCCAAAATCTTGGCTGCCACCAAATTAACCTTGGCAAAATCTTCAATATCGATCAAACTGGCCACATTCGCCTTTTCTTCCACAACGGGTTCCTCTTTCTTTTGGGTTAAGGCCGCTAAGCTTTCCAGCTCCTTGGCTACGTCAATACGGGGATAAAGCGCCGCACCGGGATGCACCGTTACATTGAGGGGCAGGGAAGCAGGACGGCGAAGCGAGTCCCACTCGGTCAAAGCGGCATCCGTCACGCCCAACTGCTCAAACATACGGGGCGCCGTCTCAGGCATAAAGGGCGCGATCATCACCCCGCACAGGCGCAACATCTCACATAGATTGTAGAGCACGGTAGCCAATCTCGGCTTGTTGGCCTCATCTTTGGCCAATACCCACGGCATCGTCTCGTCAATGTACTTGTTGGTACGGGAGATCAACTTCCAGATCTCGGCCAACGCATTGGAGAAGAGCAGTTGCTCCATATTCTCCTCAACCTTGTCCACCGTAGCTGCCGCCAAAGCATACAACTCCTCGTCAAGCGCATCGGCTTTACGGTCGGTCGGCAGGGTGCCGCCGAAATATTTGTTCACCATCGCCACCGAACGGGACAACAGATTGCCCAGATCGTTGGCTAGGTCAAAGTTAATGCGGTTAATTAAGGCTTCGTTGGAATAAATGCCGTCCGAACCAAAGGGAATTTCACGAAGCAGGAAATAGCGGATGGCGTCCACGCCGTAACGCTCGCAAAGAATCACGGGGTCGACCACATTGCCGAAGGACTTGCTCATCTTGCCGCCTTCCAGCAACAACCAGCCATGCCCGAATACCTTCTTCGGTAAAGGCAGATCCAGCGCCATCAGCATGGCGGGCCAAATGATGGTGTGAAAACGAATGATCTCCTTGCCAACCAGATGCACATCACACGGCCAGTACTTGGCATAATCGTCGTACTTATCGTTGCCGTAACCCAGCGCTGTGATGTAGTTGGACAGCGCATCGATCCATACGTAAACCACATGCCCCGGATCAAAGTCCACCGGCACGCCCCAGTCAAAAGAGGTACGGGACACACACAGATCCTCAAGCCCCGGCTTAATGAAATTGTTGATCATTTCATTCAGGCGCGATTCGGGCTGAACAAAGTCGGGATGGGATTGGTAGTATTCGATCAAACGATCTTGATATTTGGAAAGTTTGAAGAAATAGGCTTCTTCCTTAGCTTTCTCTACCGGACGGCCGCAGTCGGGACATTTGCCGTCCACCAACTGAGTCTCGGTCCAGAAAGACTCACAAGGGGCGCAGTACATACCCTCGTAACTGCCCTTATAAATGTCGCCGTTGTCATACATCCTTTTGAAGATCTTCTGAATACTGGCCACATGATAATCGTCGGTCGTGCGGATAAAGCGGTCATTGCTGATGTTGAGCAACTTCCACAGATCTTTGATGGATGCTACAATATCGTCCACAAATTGTTGCGGCGTCACGCCTTTGGCCTCGGCCTTACGCTGGATCTTCTGCCCGTGCTCATCGGTGCCGGTCAGAAACATCACGTCATAGCCGCGCGCCCGCTTGTAGCGCGCCATCGCATCGGCCGCCACCGTGGTATAGGAGTGGCCGATATGCAGCTTGTCCGACGGATAGTAAATCGGAGTCGTAATATAAAATGTCTTCTTGTCCATAAGAGTACCACCTTTATCATTACTAATCATATATTATACTCCACTTTTCCAGCATTTTCAACTATTTAATAAAAGAAAGCGAAGCTTTCTACTTATTAAAGCCTTCCCCTTGAGGGGAAGGAGGACCGCCGTAGGGGTGGATGAGGTGCCATCTGGACCGCAACAATATCATTGCCACAAAAAGTGTGGATAAGTTCATTGAAATAAAGGAATTTTTTTGTTATAATGAGGTAAAAGGGGTGAGAGTATGTCGGTAGCGTTGGCGCAGTTTGGCTATAAAAGCAAGTGGCATGACATTCGGGTCGACGGGTACGAGGGGTATCGGCCGCAGATGACCGATTATCATATGCACGAATATTATGAGATCAGTTTGATCCTGTCGGGTCGAGTGAATGTGCTTTTACCCGATCTGGCCGACGGCGGGGAGCATCCCCGTCTGGTGCTTATGCGCCCCATGACGCCCCACTATATCACCTTTGATCCCGAGTTGTTGTATAAGCGTAAAAATCTGGTTTTTTCGGCCGATTTTTTGGCTGATTTTCTGCCACAACTGCAAAAAATTATGACGATTTTCGGCAAAAACGGGCGGATTTTACGCCTAAATGAAGCAAAAGCTGAGCAGTTTTTGGCGATTTTTGAGCAAATTCAGGCTGAAACCAGCCGATTTCGGCAGAAAATGTTGGTCATGTATTTTCTTTCTTTGGTGCAAGAGGCTGTCCCCAATGAGTCCGATAGCGGAATGATCCCGCCGTGCGTAACCGAGGCATTGACCTATATCAGCGCCCACTATGCCGACCGCATTGTGGCCGAAGATCTGGCGCAAATGTTAGGCGTCAGCCGCACCACCCTCATGACCGCGTTCAAAAAATATGTTGGCATTACGGTGAATGAATACCTCACCCGTTGCCGCATTAAAAACGCCCTAACCCGCCTGCGGCAAGGAAAAACCGAGCAGCAAACAGCCGAAGAATGTGGCTTTACCGATGCCTGCAACCTCATTCGCACTTTTAAACGCACATTCGGCCAAACCCCCAAACAATACCTCTCCCAAGCATAAAAAGACACCGGAAAAATTCCGGTGTCTTCTCTTTAGAAATTCAAAGCGGTGGTGGGGATGACGGCGATCTGACGTTTGTCGTTCATGGTGGTGTCGAAACTGATGGCCTTGCCGCCGTCGATGAAGCGAGCGTGCAGGTCGCAGCGGGTATCGCCGTTTGCCGGCATGGAACTCAGGCAGCGGAAGAGTTCCCGCCATGCGCCCGTTTTCATGTTGTAGGCCAGTAGGTAGCGGTAGCCGTCAATCGGATAGCCGTCGCCGATGACATAGTCGCATCCCTGTGTGACGTTGCAGTGGATGTCGGTATTATGATTCTCGTGGAAATAGGGCATATCCATCTTCTCGTAACTACCGTCGGTCATATTGATGCAGTACATATTGGCGTTAGAGGGAATCCACAGCCAGTTCTCTTCGGTGGGCTCAGCGCCGCAATGGGCAATCAGATGGTTGTCGTCCAGCCACACATAGTGGGAAACATAAGACTTTTCAAGAATAGTTTTGACGTTTCCATCCAAATCGCCGACCATTAACGAAGTTTTCCAACCGGCCTTGGGTTTGGCGGGATCGCGGAAATTACGAACGAGCATACAGTAGCGGGTCGAGTCGGTATTAAAGGTAATATGATTAACGAGGATTTTATCGCTTTCGGTAAATCCGCCAACCCTACCTAATGTGGGGTAATTGACCAGCATTTTAGATGTTCCGCTTTCCATATCTACCAGATATACGCCGTCGTCGGTCGGCCAGTTAACATCGGCATTCTTGTCCTTGCATCCGGCATAGCCGTAGCCGGGGCGGAAATCGTAGATGCGCCCGAAATCTACCGAAAGTCCCCATTTGCCGTTGGGGGAGATGCAGGCGGTCGGACGGTCGGTATGCTTCTTTTCACCCGTTTTGATGTTGTGAGTCGTAGTGACACAGTTACCGTCAATAAACTCGTTGTAATAGACGGTATCCTCCTCATTCGGATGCCACTGCAACATAGTGGTCTGTTGATGGTTCCATGCTGTCGTAGTAGCAAAGGGAGTAAACACCTTATCCTTAACATAGCCGATTTCAGCCACATCGTCTGCCGTAGGCAGGGTGTGCATTTCGGGGATGCGGATAGTCAGATGGCGGCCGTTGGAGTAGGCACGCATATCGTAGTAACCAAAGAGATAATGGAATCCGTCGTCGGGGGTGATGATTTCGGCGTGGTCGTAGTACTCGCTGATAAACATAAGTATTCTCCTTTACAGAGTGATGCCATTTTTAAAGATGGCAATATCCTCATATCCGTATGTTTCGCCGCGGGTGATTTTTCCCTCGGCCGTTTCAATGCATAGGTTAAACAGCTCCTGCCCGACAGCGGCGATGTCGCCGCCTAAGGCAACACCGGCATTAAAGTCGATCCAATGCTTTTTATTTTCATACAGGGGAGTATTGGTGGCTACCTTAATAGTGGGAACCGGACCGCAAAGGGGAGTGCCGCGGCCGGTGGTAAAGAGGATCATATGGGCGCCCGATGCGGCCAAGTTGGTAACGGCCACCATATCATTGCCCGGTCCATTGACCATGTAAAGCCCGCTTCCACTTGCCTGCTCACCGAAATTAAGAGCACCGCACAGGGGCAGACGTCCTGCCTTTTGCACGCAACCTAGAGATTTTTCTTCCAAGGTAGAAATGCCACCGGCGATGTTACCGGGGGAAGGGTTATCGGCAATGCCCTCACCGTGATCGAGGAAGTACTGACGGAATGCCTGAATCATACGGGCCGTTCGATCAAAAGCCTCACGATCCACGCTCCGTGCCAAAAGAACCTGCTCAGCACCGAAGACTTCGGGGATCTCGCTCATCAAAATGGTAGCATCATATTCATAAAATTCATCGGCCGCCGCCCCGACTACGGGATTGGCGGTGATGCCGCTATAAGCATCGCTGCCGCCGCACTTGACGGCTATACGAAGTTTAGAATAGGGGACGGGAGTACGAGTGTCTTTGTCTAGGATGGCCTGCAACTCCTGCAGGATAGCCAGACCGTCCTCCATTTCATTGGATGAATCCTGTGTATTGAGAAAGCGGATGCGTTCCTCGTCGATCTCGCCTAAAAACTTACGGAATTTCTCAATGCCGTTGTTTTCACAGCCCAAGCCCAGTACCAGTACGCCGCCGGCGTTAGGGTGTTTGACTAAGCCGCGCAGGACTTTCATGGTAGTGTCATGGTCGCCGCCCAGCTGAGAGCATCCGTAAGGATGGCAAAGAGCTTTGGCACCGCTTTTGGCGGCTAATTGGCGGGCAATGCCGTTGACGCAACCCACAGTCGGTACGATCCATAACTCGTTGCGGATACCGACATCACCGTTTTTGCGCAGATATCCCATAAAGGTGTTTTGCTTTACTGACTTACGGGGATGGGTGAATGGGGTGTAGTTCCAAGATGCCTGTCCCTCCAGGTTGGAGCGCAGGTTCGAGGGATCGACCTTTTCCCCGATTGCGATGTCACGGGTGGCGTGGCCAATGGGGAAGCCGTATTTGATGATATTTTCGCCCTGTGCAATGGCAGAGAGGGCGTATTTTTGCTTGTCCTCACGGACTTCAACATTATCGAGAGGATGTAATTGCATGAGAAAGCACCTCTTTCATATCACTCAGATCCTGTCCCCAGAAATCGGTGTTGGCCAGAATGTCGTCGATAAAGTGGGTACGGATAAATTCGATGATAGACGGATCGTCATTCGGTGTGCCAATGCGGTAAAATTCCAGCAAACGGGCAAAGCCGTACATCAGGTTTTTAGGATAGGTGCCGAAGCGTTTCTTGTATTCGAGAATGGAAGGCAGCACACGAACCTTGAATTTACTGATGGAGTTCAAAGAGATGGATGCCAGATAATGTTTGATATAGGGATTGGAAAAACGGGTCAATACATCATTAGCATAACTGACCAGTTCTTCTTTGGGTAGATCAAGAGTGGGAATGATCTCCTCGAACAGGCAGGCGTGGATAAAGGAGCACATGGCATCATCGTCCATGCAATCTTTCACCGTTTCCAGCCCCGACAGCAACGCATGGGGAACCATGGAGGTGTGGGCGCCGTTAAGCAGACGGACTTTGCGGGTGCGATAGCGCTCCAGGGCATCCTTAGTGATGATAACATTGAGCCCTGCCTTGGAGAAGGGGAGTTCCGATTCGAGATCGTGGTCGGTTTCAATGACCCATAGATGGAAAAACTCGGAGGTATTAATCAGGTTGTCTTCATAATCCAGTTCAATCTTTTCGTCCTTGGGGTAGCCGGTATTGATGCGGTCGACCAGTGTATTGCAGAAGACATTTTCTTCCTCGATCCAGCGGATAAAGCCGCCGTCGAGTTTCCAGAGATCGCAATACTGAAGAATGGCTTTTTTCAGATTATCGCCGTTACGGTCGATCAGTTCGCAGGGAAGCATGACCAGCCCTGACTGATTGGCTTGATAGCGATGAAGCAAAAAGAGGGTCAATTTTGCAGGGAAGGAAACATTAGGCGCATGTTCCATTGTGTCGGTATCGGTAAAGACGATGCCCGCTTCCGTAGTATTGGATACGACAAAGCGCAGGTCGGGATTCTCGGCCAACTTCAGATAGGCATCATAATCTTCAAAGGGGTTGATGCAGCGGTCGATGACGTCGATCTTGGAGACCTCCACGCCCTCGGCGCCGCGGATAATATGGGTATAGACACCGTTTTGTTTATTCAGCAGGTCGCCCATGCCCTGTGGAATGGGCTGAACCACGGTGACTTTAGCATCGAGCAGGCCGGCGGTGTTCATTTTATGGATCATCCAATCGACAAATCCACGCAAAAAGCCGCCTTCTCCGAATTGAACAAATTGTACTTTACTCATTTTTCTGTTCCTCTGCCAATGTTTTATATAGATTCTTTACAGCAAAATAGGCTTGCTTGGGACGGCGGTACTCGTTGAGCAATCCCTTATTGTTATAATGGCGGGCGCGGTTGAGTCCCGTTTGCGGGCAGGTGCGAATATCACAAAATTGCCAGATATAATAGCCGACCACCCAAGGATCGTCGTGGAAGATCTGTATGGCTTTAACCAGCAAATCGGACTGATATTCTTCTGTCCATTTCAGATCATCAAAGGTGTGATGGCCGTAGATGGCAGCGGCACCGAATTCGCTGATAATGATGGGCTTAGGATCGATGCCAAGTTCTTCCATTCGGTGGCGCACGGTGGCTAAAGATCCGTCCGACCAACTTTGGCGGTCGCCGTAATACCAACCGTCATACCGATTGATGGCAATGACATCGCACAGATCAAAGAGGATGCAACGGTCGATCTTATCACAGGCATAGGTGACGATACGGTTGCCGCCGTTTTCTTTTAAGTAGGGGTAGATGCGCTCGGTAATGGCGCGCATTTCTTCGCAGAAGGTGGGGGCTTCATTATGCATGCCCCATAGGATGATGGAGGGATGGTTATAATAATAACGTACCATTTCACGATGCATCTCCATCATGCGCTCGATGACAACCGGATCGCCGCAGGTTTCGGGCTTAAATCCGTTGCCCCAAACGGGAATTTCACTCCAGAAGGTCACCCCTGTTTCATCCAGCATATCCACAAAGATGCGGGAGTTGGGATAGTGAGAGCCGCGGATGCTGTTGGCGTTCATGCCGGTAATAATGTCAATATCCCGTTGCATGAGTGCGGGCGGAAAAGCAAAACCGAAATCGGTATTTTCCTCATGGCGATTGACACCACGAATCTCATAAGGCTTATTGTTTAACAAGATTTGGGTACCCTTGACCTCAATGCGGCGCAGGCCGGTGCGGTCGAGCAGATCGTCGGTATCGGTGATAATGGCGATATCGTAAAGGTTGGGGCTTTCCGTATCCCAAATCCGTACATCAGCAATAGTGAAGTCAGCCGTGGTGAGCGTTTGAGTTTGGTGGGCGCCCAATGTCAATTCTTGGGTATAGACGGTTTTGCCGTCAAAGACAAAACTGACGGGAGCGGTGATTTCTTGCTCGTTGGCATTATAGATTTCCGCTTCAAAATGGGCAGTGGCTGTCTGCAGATCTTCGGAGAGGGTATAATGCAGGTGATTGTAAAGCGGGCAAAGACCTGACAATTCCTCGACACTGACACTGCGGGAGATGCCGCCGTAATGCCACCAGTCGGTAAAGGCTTGAGGAATGGATTGGGCATCAAAACGGTTATCGGCGCGCACGGTAAGGGTGTGTTTGCCTGCGGAAACGGCATTGGCAATCAGTTCAAATTCACAAAAGCCGCCGTAATGGCTGCCGAGTTTGATGCCATCGAGCCACACATCGGCCTGTGTCAGTACCGCTTCAAAGACGAAACGCAGGGTGCCGCCCTTGGTGTAGAATGATTTTTCATACCAAGCCGCTCCCTCGTATTCGAGCAGTCCCATGGTCGAGTTCCATACCGAGGGAACAATGGCGGTGTCGGTGGTGGGAAGGTGTGAGCACCAGCCCTGAGCCTCGCCGACATTTTCGGGATCAATCAAGAAACGCCAGGTGCCGTCCAGGGAATGGACATTACGAATTATGTGATCGTCAAATTGTCTTTTCATATGCGCCTCCATAGTTTTTATATCTTTATTATATAGAATAATTACAGGGATCGCAATATCGGTTCGTTCAAAAAATTAGCAAATCGTTCAAAAATAGATGGGATTGCGTTGACAAGAAAAACATGGTATAATAAAACTATGAATATACGGGATATATACAACTGGATCATGGCGGCCTTCTCGTCGGAGGAAGCCTATCTTTCGGTTAACCCAGCGTTTGCTGATGCCATCAATGGGGCATTGCGCTGGGTGATGCCTGTTGTGCTGATTTTTATTGTGGGGCGGTGCGCCTATTCCTTGCTTCGGGGCAGGGATCAGGAGTTGTGGGGATATCTGAAATTTCCCAACGATACCTATGTGCCGCTTCGGCATTGGGAGAATTTACTGGGGCGGTCACGGAGTGCCGATGTGCGCATTCATATGCCTCAGGTGTCCCGTCAGCATGCCGTTTTGACCCGTCGGCAAAAGGGAATATGGTACATTTATGATACCGAGTCCAAGGGCGGAGTATTGGTCAATGGGAAGTTGATCGACAAACAAAAGCAGGTCAAGTTCGGCGATCGGATCACGGTGGGCGGCGTGGAATTGACCTTGGTGGCGCCGACGGCGACCGAGGTGATGGATGACTGTCAGGCGCCGCAAGGGTCTTCGGTGGTCGTTACACCCTTGATCACGCAGATCTTTTTGAGTTTGTTTTCTTTATTATGTTTGCTGGCGTTGTTGGTCAATGCTCGCATCAATCCGTATTTGTTGTTGACGGTGTTTGGCGGAATCCTTTCGGTGATGTGGGGGTATTATGGGCTGATGCG
Source organism: Eubacteriales bacterium (assembly GCA_045591385.1). Classification (GTDB taxonomy): domain Bacteria; phylum Bacillota; class Clostridia; order Oscillospirales; family UMGS1783; genus CAKSHC01. Next base: position 10,732 of record JAZNSU010000047.1, on the reverse strand, counting down.
CATGATCCGTCGGAGCGGGTTTGAGATTGAGAGTCTGGCTTTTTTGCTGGTTAATCTTGGATTCTGTACGGCGGCCAGCGCGGCGCCTTACAGCCTGCTCAAGCAGTTTGCGGCGTTTGTGATGGGGGTATTATTATTTTTGTTCGTCGGCTGGTGTTTGCGGGATCTGAAACGCTCGCAGGTGATGCGTTGGGTGATGTCGGCGGTGGGGATCGGGCTGTTATTGCTCACCTTCCTGTTTGCCGAGACCATTAACGGGGCACGCAACTGGTTATTTATCGGGGGTATGTCGATTCAGCCGTCGGAACTGGCCAAGATCTGCTTTGTGTATGCGGGGGCGGCGACCTTGGATCGGTTGCTCACCAAACGTAACCTCTTACTCTACATCCTATTTAGTGGGGCGTGTGTCGGGTTATTGGCTTTGATGAATGATTTCGGCACGGCTTTGATTTTTTTCGTCACCTTTTTGGCGGTGGCTTTTTTGCGGTCGGGGCAGTTATCGGCGGTGGTGCTGGGTACGGCTTCGGCGGGGCTGGGTGCTTTGATGGTGTTGAAATTCCGACCATATGTGCTCAATCGGTTCAAGGCGTGGCGCAATGTATGGGTGTATGCCGACTCTTTAGGCTATCAGCAGACGCGCGTGCTGGCTTGTGCCGCATCGGGCGGTGTGCTGGGGCTGGGGATCGGACGGGGCTGGCTGCGGTATGTGGCGGCGGCCGATACCGATCTGGTGTTCGGGATGCTCTGTGAAGAGTGGGGCATTTTAGTGGCGGTATGCGCTGTATCGGTGATCGTGCTGATGGCGGCATTTACCTTTAAGCAAGCGGCGTGCGGGCGGTCGACCTTCTACACCATCGCGTCCTGCTCGGCGGTTTGCATGATGTTGGTTCAGACGTTGCTTAATGTCGGCGGCAGCGTGGACATTTTACCCCTGACGGGCGTTACCTTTCCCTTTGTATCCAACGGTGGGTCGAGCATGCTGTGCGCGTGGGGATTGCTGGCCTTTATCAAGGCGGCGGATGTGCGACCGGGAGCCAGTTTTGCCATTAAACAGGTATCGCAGAAACGACGGGGGGTGCGCAGATGAATAAGTTGTTCCGTCGCAGTGTGGTGGCTTTGGTGCTGGCGGCGTTATTGCTTGGTGGCGTGGGCTTTTTTCTGTTTGAATACGCAACGCAGGGGCGGACATGGGCAACTCAGACCCGCAATCCGCACCTATATACTAACGGAGTTTTGGATGATCTTCGCATTACCGACCGAAACGGCGAGCTTCTCTTTTCGTCGCAGGGGGATCAAGTGATATGGCATGAGGATGCTGCGGTGCGCCGTGCGGTGGTGCACGCCATCGGAGATCTACAAGGCAATATCGGCAGCGGTGTTATTCACCAATATCGGGAAAGATGGATCGATTTCGGGTATTTTGGCGGAGTGTACCGCTATGTCAACGGCGGGCGAACTTTGTTATTGAATTTGGATGCACAGTTGTGCACCACGGCGGCCAAGGCGCTGGGTAACTATGACGGCGCGGTGGGCGTACTCAATTATCGGACGGGTGAGCTTTATGCCATGGTCAGCGCTTCCACCTTTGATCCGACACTCGTTCCGGAACAGGCGGGCGAGGGTATGTATCTGAACCGATTTTTGTCGGCGGTGTATACTCCCGGTTCGGTCTATAAAATTGTGACCTTACAGGCGGCGATCGAAAATCTGCCCGACTGGCAGGAAATGACCTTTATATGTAAAGGTCGATGCGAGATCGGCGGAGAGGTGATCACCTGTTCGGGTGTGCACGGTCAACAGAGTGTCAAGCAGGCTTTTGCCAATTCCTGCAACTGCGCTTTTGGCGAATTGGCGGTGGCCATCGGAAAGGAAGCCCTTGTGGCAACGGCCGAGAGGGTCGGACTGACAACGGCGGCTACCGTCGATTGGCAGGAAACGGCGGTAGGCGCGATCGCGGTGGATGACGGGGCGGATGCTCAGTTGGCGTGGTCGGGCATCGGTCAGCATTTGGATACGGTAAACCCGGCGGCCTTTTTGCGGTATGTAGGAGCCATAGCCAACGGCGGTGTTGCAATGCCGATGCGATTGTGCGGCAGTTCGGTGTTGGGCAACGGTGCCGTGAAAACGGAAAAGACGGGACAATCGCAAGAGATCATGAATGTCCAAACGGCACAACTCCTGTCGGAGTATATGCAAAATAATGTGGATGTGCAATACGGAGCGTGGCGGTTTGGCGGGCTTGCGGTGGGTGCCAAATCGGGCACGGCTCAACAGGACGGGAAGTCGCCCCATTCGGTATTTACCGGATTTGTGGCCGATGACAGTCTGCCAATCGCCTTTTTTGTGCTGGCCGAGCATGCCGGAGCCGGTCAAGGCGTAGCCATGCAGACGGCGAGCGCTATTGTGAATAAGATCAAATAAAAACAGGAGGCAACTGCCTCCTGTTTTTTTAGAATTTAGTCTTCGATAGTGCCGCCGTTGGCTTCGATCAATCCGTTGATATAGGCACTACCCAGTGCTCGGTCGTACAGACCGTAGCCGGGCTTACCCGTTTCGCCCCAGATCATGCGACCGTGGTCGGGACGGAAATAGCCGGTAAAGTTGGCATCTACCAGAGCCTTGACAATAGCGTTCATATCTAGACTGCCTTTCTGGGTCAGATGTCCTGTCTCCTCAAAACTGGTATCTTCCAGAATCTTAACGTTGCGCAGATGCATAAACCCGATGCGGTTCATCTTTGCATATTTGGTCACCATGGCGGGAATATCGTTCTTCGGTGAGCATCCCAGCGAGCCGGTGCATAGGCACAGCGAGTTGGCGGGGCTATCTACCAGTTTTAAGAAGCGGTCAAGATTTTCTTCACAGGTAATGATGCGGGGCAGTCCAAAGATCGGATAGGGGGGATCGTCGGGATGAATGGCCATTACTACGCCGCAAGACTCCGCCACGGGAATGACTTTCTTGAGGAAGTATTCGATGTTTGTCCAAAGCCCTTCTTCACCTAAGTTGCCGTAAGCGGTGATCAGTTCGCGCACCTCATCTTGGCTGTAACTGGCATCCCAGCCGGGGAGATGAATGTCGTCCTTGAGCGGATCTAAGCCTTTCATCTGATCCCAGTACATGACCAGACTGGTCGAGCCGTCGACACCGGCCTTGTCAAGCTGGGTGCGGGTCCAGTCAAATACAGGCATAAAATTGTATGTTACGCACTTGACGCCATACTTGGCGCAACGGCGAATGTTTTCGCAATAATTTTCAATATGACGGTCACGCTCGGGTTTGCCGAGTTTGATCTCCTCGGTAACGGGTATGGATTCGACCACGTCGAAGACCAGCCCATTTTTTTTGCACTCATCGGCAATGTGCTTGATGCTCTCTTCCGGCCACACTTCACCGGGCTTGACATCGTATACGGCCGACACGATGGAACGCATACCGGGAATTTGGCGGATGTAGGCAAGGGTGACGGGATCGCTGTCCCCATACCAACGGAACGAACTTTTCATAAATTTCCTCCTAAGGGTTTATATTTGCATTTTATTGTATTATGGCAAAATTTTAAGTATCTTTTCATAAATCCAGAAAAACAATCCAAAATAACGACAAACAAGAAAGGGTGATTGTATGAAAAAGAATGTTGGGCATCGCAAATTCGGCATACTCGACAGCATTTCCTATGCCGCCGGCGACATCGGAAGCAATATGAGTTTTGCCCTGCGCCCCACTTTGATAATCTTCTGGACACAGTTTATGGGAATGTCTTCCCAGTTATATGCGTTATTGTTGGTGATCGTGCAGGTGTGGGCGGCTATTACCGACCCCATTATCGGTGCGCTGGTCGATTCCGATCGTCGGGTGCGTAAACGTAATAAGTTTTTAACCTATATGCTGTATGGCGCCATGGGACTGATCGTAGCCGGTGCGCTTTGTTTCTTGCCCTTGCGCGAAGCCTCCTTGCCCATCAAGATCGCTATCTTTGTGGTGGGGTATATCATCTGGGATATCTTTTATACGATGGCCAATGTACCCTATGGTTCGTTATTGTCTGTCATTTCCAAAGACCCCGCCGATCGGGCATCCCTGTCGGCGTGGCGCTCAGTCGGTTCCATGGTTGGTAATATGGTTCCCGTCGCCATCTTGCCTTTCCTGATCTATGACAGTAATGAAAACCTGATCGGACAAAATGCCTTTATCGCCGCACTCATTATGGGCGTGATCGGCTTTTTTGCTTTCCTGTTCACGATCCGCACCACCGTTGTGCGTGTAACCGACCAGCGGGCAAGCAGCCGTCAGGAAAAATTCAGCATTTTCAAGGCCTTTGGTAATTTCATTAAGAATCGTCCCGCCGTTGGTGCTACCGTGGCGGCCATGGGCATGATTATCGGGGTGCAGGCCAGCGTGGCGGCCGTAACGGTGTTGTTTCAGTCCTATTTTCGCAATGTTGGTATTTCGGGTATTATTCAGGTGTTCTCGCTGCTGCCCGTCTTTGTCTTTACTCCCTTTGCCCGTAAAATGGTTACCCGATTCGGTAAAAAAGAACTGAGTGTCGTTGGTGCGCTGATCAGTATTGCGGCATCGGCGGCTATGCTGATTTTGCCTATCACCCCCGATACAAACGGCATTATTATCTATGTCATCTGCCAGTTGATCAACAGTTTGGGAATTGGTATCTTCTCTACGGTGAGTTGGTCGCTTATGGGCGATGCCATTGATTATAACCGTTGGAAAACAGGCGCTCATGAAGAGGGAACGGTCTATTCGCTCCACTCCTTCTTCCGTAAACTGGCGCAGGGCTTCGGCCCATCCTTGGTGTTGCTGGTCATGGTTGCACTTGGCTATGTCGGTGCCAATGAGGGCAACCAGTTGCCTGAGGTGGCTCGGAATATCCGCTATCTGGTGCCGTCCCTGTACCTGTTTGGTGCGGTGTTGATGCTGATCGGTATGGCCTTTATTTATAATTTAGATAAAAAGACATTGGCTCGCATGAATCGGGAGCTGGACGAGCATGACCAATAAACCGTTCTTGATTTGCATCGACAGCGATGGTTGCGCCATCGACTCCATGACGGTCAAACACACCCAAGCGTTTGGTCCTTTTCTTGTAAAGCAGTGGAACTTGCGGCGGTATGAACAGCCGATTTTGCTGGCATGGAATCAAACCAACTTATACACGGCCACCCGTGGTATCAATCGGTTTCAGGGACTGGCGGTAGCCCTGCGGCAAATTCATCAAAATTACCAGCCTGTTGACGGTATCGAGGCATTGGAAACATGGGTGGAAAATAGCAAGGAATTATCCGAGCGAGCATTGATGACAGAGATCGAAAAGCATAAGTCACCCTGTTTGGAAAAAGCGCTGGCATGGAGTCAGCAGGTAAACCGTAAGATCCGAGAGTTGCCCATCCAAGCCTTTGCCGGAGTAAAGGAAGCCCTGCGGGAAGCAGCGCAGGTAGCCGATATCGCCATTGTATCCAGCGCCAATCGGGCGGCCATCACCGAAGAGTGGAACCGTTTCGGATTGATGCCCTATGTCAAATATACCATGGCGCAGGATTCGGGCAAGAAGGCGGAGTGTATAGCTTCTCTGCTTGACAGAGGATATGCCGTCCATCGAACCTTGATGTGCGGCGATGCCTTGGGAGATGAACAGGCGGCTAAGGAAAACGGAGTGTGGTTCTTCCCGATTTTGGCCGATCAGGAGTCGGAAAGTTGGGAAGAGTTTATCGAACATGGTTTGGGACGGTTGGTATCGGGTCATTATGCTGACTACGAAGTCGATCGGATAAATGCCTTTCACGAGAATTTAGGAATACGAGGAGAATAGCATGGTAGATCTCAAAAGCAGACCGTATTATTTGACGGATGAGGATGTGGCATGGGTGGAACAAACCATTGCCGCTATGAGCGACGAGGAAAAGGTCGGACAGTTATTTTTCCAACTGACGGCCGATACGAGCGAGGAATACTTGAAAGACCTGATGGAGAAATACCATCTGGGCGGTTGTCGGTACAACCCCATGAAAGGGGAACCGATCAAAAAACAAAACGAGATCCTGCAAAAATATGCGAAAATTCCGTTATTGATTGCCTGCAATACCGAGATGGGCGGCAATGGTGCGGCGCAAGACGGCACCTATATCGGATCGGGGATTAAAATCGGCGCCACGGGTCAGGTTGAGTACGCCAAAGCCTTGGGGGAGCTGTCCAATCGGGAGGCGGCGGCACTCGGTTGTAACATGGCTTTCTCTCCCGTATGCGATATTCATAAGAATTGGGAAAATACCGAGGTGGTTACCCGTGCCTTCGGTAACGATCCCGAGCGAGTGGCGTCCATGAGCAAGGCGTATGTAGAGGGCGCTCACCAAATTGAGGGCTATGCCTGTGCCGCCAAGCATTTTCCCGGTAACGGCATGGACTTTCGGGATGCCCACCTGTCTAATAATATTAACCCCTTAAATGAGCAGGAATGGATGAATACCTTTGGCAAGGTGTATAAAACCTTGATCGAGGCAGATGTGGAAGCCTTTATGGGCGGGCATATCATGATGCCGGCTTATATGCGGCAGGTAAACCCCAATATCCAGGATGACGAGATGTTGCCCGCCACCCTATGTCCTGAGATCATGACGGGACTGTTGCGGGACAAGTTGGGCTTTAACGGCATGGTGGTCACCGATGCCAGCCACATGGTAGCCATGACCAACCGCATGCCCCGAAAAGAAATGTTACCCGCCAGTATCAATGCCGGTTGCGATATGTTCCTCTTTTTTAACGATCCGCAAGAGGATTTCAACACCATGCTGGAAGCCTATCGAACAGGGATAATCGGTCAAGAACGAATGACCGAGGCGCACACGCGCATCCTTGGGTTGAAAGCACATATGGGACTTCATAAAGGATTAAATGTGCCCGCCCCCGTTGATACAAAACCAATCCACGAGGTGGCAAAGCAAATCAGTAAGGACTGCATTACGCTGGTCAAGTATAAGGATGAAGAGGTTTTACCGCTAACACCGCAGAAATATCGGCGTATCATGATCGTGCCCATTAAAGGCGCCGCCAGTGCCATGGATCTGCTGATCGAAATGTTGGCGGGCGAGGGACAAAAGAAAAAATCGCCCGCTGAGGAACTGCGGGATCGACTGGTGAAGAAAGGCTTTGATGCTTTTATCTATGTCAGTCCCATGGATAAAATGAAACAGATGGCTGCTAACGGCGAGAAGCCCACCTTGAATTTGTACTTTGCGGGCAAAAATGCCATTGAGGATTTTAAAAGTGAGCAGGATCTGGTCATCACGCTGTTTGATGTGGCCAACGGCCGCCCCAGTTTCGGCATGTCCAAGGGTGGCGGTGAAATTCCTTGGTATGTATTTGAATTGCCGGTTGTGGGCATTAGTGTCAATGCGCCTACCATGCTGGCTGATGTCCCGCAGCTTCGCACCTATATCAATGCCTACGATTCCAAACCCGATACGCTGGATGCCTTGGTCGATTGCCTGTTAGAGGGCCCGTCTGCCTTTAAGGGAAAGGATCCGATCGACAGTTTTTGCGGGTTGTGGGATGCGCGGATCTGATTGACAAAAACCGACAACTTTTTTATAATGGATATAGATGAAAAGGCAGGAGTTATAAAATGATTGACTTTACACCCATAACCTTAGAGAAAAAGCAACTTTACCAATCGTATCTTCAGGACGGACGGGAACGGGGATGCGGCTACTCATTTGCCAATCTGTATGCGTGGGGCCGTCAAAATGCCGCTATCGTGGCGGATCACTTGGCCATCTTTTCTCAGTTCAACCGTCGTAGTGTCTATGCCTTTCCTACGGGACAGGGCGACAAAAAGGTGGTATTGGATGCCATCATTGCCGACGCCAAAGAGCGAGGCATTGCCTGCCGTTTGGTCGGGCTTTGTGAGCAGGATCGGCAAGAGTTGGAAGAACTGTACCCCCGGCGATTTCGTTTTCACCACGATCGGGATTCCCATGATTATGTCTATGATATTGATGATCTGGCCGACCTTAAGGGGAGAAAATATCATCAGAAACGCAACCATCTGCACCGCTTCGAGACGGCGTATCCCGAATGCGTGATCGAGCCGATCACCGAGGAGAATATGCCTGTGGTAAAGGGGATGATCGAACAATGGTATGCCGACCGCACGGCTGAAAATCCTCAAAGCGATTTCCATATGGAAAAGGCGGCTATCGCCAAGACCATGCGTCATTTTCAGGAATTGGATATGCTGGGACTCTTGTTGCGGAACGGCGATCGGGTGTTGGCGATCACCATGGGCAGTAAATTGTCGGCCGATACGGTCGATGTCCAATTTGAAAAGGCGAGATGGGATGTCGACGGCGCTTATGCCGCCATCAACTGCTATTTTGCCCGTCATATCCGTGAAACGCAACCCCAGATCCGCTTCCTCAATCGGGAGGAGGACTTAGGGATCGAAGGATTGCGTAAGGCCAAACTCAGTTATAATCCCCATCATATGGTCGAAAAGCAATGGGCTTGCCTGTTGGAGGATTGCTATGAATATTAATCGGCGCAACCTATGGAAAGAAGCTTTTGGCGATACCGACGAGTTTCTGGATATCTTCTCGGCAACCGCCTATGCCGACGAGCGTTCCAACGGCATAGAGATCAACGGCAAGACGGTCGCCGCCCTCTATTGGTTTGATTGCGAATACAAGGAAAAGAAGATTGCCTATATCTATGCCGTGGCCACCGCAAAAGCCCATCGGGGACAAGGATTGTGCCATCGCTTGATGAACGATACCCACCGCCTACTGCGTGAGCAAGGATATGCAGGGGCGATGCTGGTGCCGGGCAATAGGGATCTTGTGGATCTGTACGCGGACATGGGGTATGAACCCTGTACCCGTGTCGGGCAACTGTCGGTCACGGCAGAGGGATCAACCGAGTGTATGCCGATCGATAAGTGCGGATATGCCGTACTTCGTCGCCAATTCTTGCCGCAAGGCGGCGTGATGCAAGAGGGAGAGAATCTCGATTTTCTGGAACGGCAAGCGGCATTCTACCGTGGCAACGATTTTGTATTAGCCGCCCGCAAAGAGGGAGAAAAGCTGATCGGAATGGAACTATTGGGCAATACCGAAACGGCAGCGGCCATTGTCGGTGCGCTGGGCTGTAAAACGGGTGAATTTCGCATACCAAACGGAAATATTCCGTTTGCAATGGGGTTCTTTTTTGAGGAGATGACCAAACCTACGTATTTTGGGTTGGCCTTTGATTAAAAAGTATAATTTTATCCTTTCCTCTCATACTAACGGTAGAGGAGAGGATTTTTTTATGGATCGAAAAAGTTATGATAAACTGGCAAAAAGCAAAACGCCGTCCTCGCCGACTTGGAAAAATTGCATCTTGGCATTTCTGGTGGGCGGCGGCATTTGCGTGATCGGGCAGGTGATTGCCAACTTCATTATCGCACAAGGCTTTGAACAGAAAATGGGCTACACCATCGCATCCTGCACCATTGTCTTTTTAGGCGCTTTGTTTACAGGGCTCGGACTGTATGATAAGTTGGCCAAATACGCGGGTGCCGGCAGTGTGGTGCCCATCAGCGGCTTTGCCAACTCAGTGGTCTCGCCGGCCATGGAGTTTAAGACGGAAGGGCTGGTTCTTGGCGTGGCGGCCAAGATGTTCGTGATTGCCGGTCCGGTCATCGTCTACGGCATAGTCGCTAGCGTTATTTATGGGTTGATTTATTTTCTTTTTCAGGTTTTTTAGGGCAAAACCCGTCGATTTTCGGCGGGTTTTTCGCTGTTTTTGAGGCAAAAACGGCATAATTTGAAGCAAAAAACACATAATAAATGCAGAAAATTTTAAAAAAAGGACGGAGAATTATGCCAAAACGCAATGGTTGGACGGTCACGCTTTCCCAGCCTGTGACCGTGGAAACCTCGGCCGCTATCGGTGGGGTAAAAGAAGAAGACGGGCCGCTGGGCGGCTGTTTTGATATATTATTGGAAGACGACCGATTCGGCGAGGAAAGCTGGGAAAAGGCCGAAAGCAAGATGCAAAGAGAAGTGTATCTGTGTGCGCTCAACAAGGCCAATCTGGCGGCGAATGATATTGACTATATTTTGGCGGGCGACCTGCTCAATCAATGCATCAGCAGCAGTTTCGGGTTGCGGGAGAGCGGGCGTGCCTTCTTTGGTTTGTACGGGGCTTGCTCGACCATGGCAGAGTCCTTGATGCTGGGTTCTTTCTTAGTGTCGGGTGGCTTTGCTTCGCATGTGGCGGCCGTCACTTCGTCCCATTTTGCCACGGCCGAGCGTCAATTCCGTAACCCGTTGGAGTACGGCGGGCAGCGCACGCCGTCGGCACAATGGACGGCTACGGCAGCCGGCTGTGCTATCTTAGGAAATGAGCCTAAAGTTGGGGCGGCGCAGATCACCAAGCTGACGGCGGGGCGCATTGTCGACTTGGGAATCAAAGATGCCAACAATATGGGTGCGGCCATGGCACCTGCGGCAGCTGATACTCTGCAGCATTTTTTTGAAGATACGAAGACGACACCGCAGGATTATGATTTAATTGTGACGGGTGACCTTGGTAAGGTCGGCTATGATATCCTGGTGGATCTGATGGGGCGTAACGGCTATAATATGGGGGATCATTATACCGATTGCGGGTTGCTGATTTACGATCGGGAGCGGCAAGATGTGCATGCCGGCGGATCGGGGTGCGGTTGCAGTGCTTCGGT
>JAZNSU010000046.1:0-1508 GCA_045591385.1 Eubacteriales bacterium | reverse complement strand
GGCAGCGTCGATCACATACCATTTACGCTCGATCGTCTGAGCGTTAGCCATGAAAGTGCTCATGTTTTTCCTCCAATTGTTTGGGGACTTCTCCCCTCTTTTTCTTAGCCCTTGTATTATACCTTTGTGTCAACTACTTGTCAAGCACTTTTTTGCAAAAAATTAAATTAGGATAGACTTGCTCTGTTTTTCTCTGTTTTACGCCGATTTGCTCCGTTTTCCTCGTTTTGCAATTTAAAAAGGCCTCACCAAACGGTGAGGCCGTATCTTATTGAGCGAGGGTGTTAAACAGATCTTCAAAAAGGTAGTCTCGGTTGATCTCGTAAATATATCGAATGGGACGGGAAGAATCACGCAGATAGGTGGCGTCGTCCTGCGGAATGAGGTTATCTTCCAGCCGATGTTTTAGAAATTTGCCGTTATCGGTAAGCCAAGCGATAGCCGTTACATCCCATACCACACGGGTCCACGGTTTGCCCTTGGCATAACGGTATGTTTCATCCAGCACCGTTTCGATCAGATAGTCACACACCTCATTCTTGCCCGCCAGCCAATGCTTCAGTTCCCATTCGCCGGTGCGGAAAACATCGACCACGCCGCAACAGGGGAACATAACCACCGGAGCACCGCAACCGAAGATGACACGGGCGGCCGGATAATCCTGCTCCATATTAAACTCGGTCGCATCGGTACGGTGCAATGCGCTGCCGCCCAGCCATACGATAACAATATTTTCGGCAATCGACGGATCCATGAGCAGCGCCGAAGCCACATTGGTAATGGCACCGATCGCCACCACATACAGCGGCTTTTCGGGTGAATAGTTCTTGGCCAGTTCAACCAAATGGCGAGCCGCTTCCGACTCTACCGCCGTCTTCTCATCGGGCAGATAGTCGGTTGAACCACGAAAGGCGGGAATCTCCGTGCCCAGCAATTTCTGCAAGGTTAGGATTTCCTGATAACTACGCTCCATGCCGGCAGCCGGCGATTCTACTCTCTTATTAAAAAAGGGGGCGGCATAGATGGCTTTGGCACAAATGCGATCGGTTCTTCTAAGCATGTAGGACATGGCGAACTGATCGTCCACTTCGTTATATGTATCGGTGTCGAGCACGGCGTCTACACAGCCGGTCGGCGGAAGGAGGTTTTGCAGGTACTGTTCTCTCGTCATAATTAGGAATCCTTTCTGATTTATCCGTGATAGAGTTTTTTGGTTTGGTAGACCGGCTCGCAGGTGAGGTTGATGCCCAGTTTGCGCAGCACGGCGGCATCGGTCTGGTTGAGAATCACGCTCGAATGCATCTCACAGCCTCGCAGGTCATGCAAACAAGACAAGGCGACCTGCGCCATGGGGTTGGTGGCGGCGCAGATGGAGAGAGCGACCAGCACCTCCTCGGGGTGCAGGCGGGGGTTATGGTTCCCCAGATAGTCGGTTTTCAATTTTTGTAACGGCTCAATGGTGGCGGGAGCCAACAACAGAACGGAATCAGTCAGATTGAAGTCGGTGG
>JAZNSU010000045.1:0-2265 GCA_045591385.1 Eubacteriales bacterium | reverse complement strand
GCCACTTCCGCACGGCGGGTGCCTTTCAAAAGATCCAGTTCTTCACTGATTTGTTTGTACCCTTGCTCGGTAAGCGTTACCTGCTTTTGCATCTTCTTGTCCAGCTTTCTCTATATTTTATGAAATAGGCATAAGAAATCCAGTTATACTTCGTGCATAACATGATATATTATATCGGTCACAGCCCTATTTGTCAAGTGGCAAAATCTTTGTAATGGCAAGGCTTCTCAACCAATCGGCCCGTGTAGCATCATACAGCATACCCGCCAAGCAGGTAGTATCTCCGGAATAAGAAAAGGGCGGTTGATAATCCACCCGAAACAGATCCTGCGCCACATAAATCCGACCCGGTGCCCAACGTCCTCCCTTTAAGGTAGATCGATCACCTAAAGAACAAATGATCCCCCGAGCCGATAGGTCGGCCTTATGGGCAATTCGCAAGGGTACACCATACTCCCGCAACAATCGATCCGCCAATAAGCGTGCCCGCAATTGATCGGGCGTGATCAGCGAAATATCCCGACAATGCTCAGACAAAGCAATCACCGTCTTCTCGCAACAATAATTGATCGTCTGCGCCAAGATCTGCGCCGGACATTGCGCAGGCGGCAAATGCAAACGACCGACTGCCGCCACAGCCGCATCAGGCAGGCGAAGCAAACAATACTCCTCAGCCGACAACCTCGCAAGAGGACTGTTACTCAAAAAATGAGCGCAATTTGAGGGCACATAATACCGACAGCCCGCCAACATCGCATCGGTTTCGATCATGCGCTTGGCCCGCTTGGTCGTTCGGGCAGGCAGCGTATACACCATCCATTCTCCGTACCGATCTCCTGTCCATTTGCGGCCGTCACCGGCACGCACTACTGCGATCATGCCATCACCTCATGGCAGTATATGCAAAAAATTCCCGCATATGCGGGAATTTTTTTAGCCGAGTTCAATCATCGCATCAATGCAACGGCGGGCACCATTCATAACATCTTCACACAATTCCATCACTTCCCCGCCGTCACCTTCCACGGCCGCCAGCAAATCATGCAGCGTAGTGGCACGCATATCGGCACAAATCAGATTTTTGCTTAACGGATAGAATTTTTTATCGGGACATGCATGTTGCAGATGCTCCGCAATGCTGTTCTCGGTACCGATAATAAATTCTTTGGCATCGCTCGCCATCGCATAGTCCATAATGCCTTTGGTCGACCCCACATAATCGGCGTGCTTAACCACACAGGCCCGACATTCGGGATGCACCAACAGTTTGGCGTTGGGGTGCTTAACCTTGGCCGACACGGCGCAACTTTCGGGAACCGAAGCATGAATGGGACAACCGCCGTCAAGCAGCATAATATTCTTCTCGGGTACCTGCTCTTTTATGTAACTGCCCAGATTGCAATCGGGGATAAACAGAATATCCTTTTGCGGCATGGCTTTGACGATCTTAACGGCCGACGAAGAGGTTACGCAGACATCGCAGACCGTCTTCAGTTCCGAGGTGGTATTGATATAAGCCACCACCGCATAGGTGGGGTGTTCCCTCTTAATCTGCTCGATCCTCTCTTTATTCATTTGATCAGCCATCAGACAGCCGGCATCGGGATTGGCTAAAATGACTATCTTTTCCGGAGAGAGGATCTTGACCGTTTCGGCCATAAACCGAACCCCGCACATAATAACCGTTTTTTGCGGAACTTTGGCAGCCTGCACCGATAGGGCGAAACTGTCACCAACCAGATCGGCCACCTCAACAATATCCCGATTCTGATAACTGTGGGCTAAAATGCAGATATCTTTTTCCTTTTTTAGGGCAAGGATCCTATCCTGAATCTCTCGAATCATGAATTCTCTCCGCCTTCCACAATATCGCTGTTTTCGTACTGTTCCTCAACCAATACACCCACATCAACACCCAGTGCTTCGCAAGCAGCGATCATATGCGGATCATCGGCATAAGGCATGGTATAACGATTGGCGGCCTGCGTATCGGTAAGAGTAACACGGGTATCGGGAGAAAGTCCGATCAACTGATAGGAGGTGCCGGAGGGAGGATAGTAGGTAAAGTCGGTTATCTTCAGATAACTGCCATCAGGCAATTTGTAGGTTGTCTGTCCCGTACCCTTGCCATAGGTCGACTCCCCGATCATAACGGCCTTATCATAATCCATCAAGGCAGCGGTAAACAGTTCGCCGCCTGAAGCGGTGTTTTGGTCGGCCAGCACCACCATAGGCAGCGCCACTTCCTGCTTGGTAACAGCATCA
>JAZNSU010000044.1:0-4690 GCA_045591385.1 Eubacteriales bacterium | reverse complement strand
TATCCAGCATGACCGTAACCTTATTATGAAAAATAGAAAACCGTATCTTGTGTTGCGGCCCTGTCTCGGCAAACCATCGGATCCCATAATGATCTGATAAGTGATTCACAATCGCCTTTTTGATAATCGCTTGACAATCGGGCACACTGTGAAGATCCGAGTTTAGGCAATATCCGGTAACAGGAAATTCATCCTCTTTACCGATCCAACGCTCCCAGCGCAACCGTTTTATCCCCTCAAACAACTCATCAAAGGAGTGCGCCGAAAATTCACCTACAACAATGCAAACTCGCTCTGCCGTACGCAAAAACAGATTGCATCGAGCTACGTCTTCTACTGTTCCGACAAAGGCCACTCCGCCGGTTTCTGCCTTCACCTGTTGAAGCCCCAAATGTTTTAGTTCATTAGCTAAGATTCCCTCGATACCAAATAAGCAAGGGGCATAATACTTTATTTCTTCCATAATCACCTATTATACATTCATGAAATTCGAACACCGACGCAACCGTCTGCCTCAACCGCCGTAATCTTGACGCAAATCATTTCGTTGGATCTCCCTTGATCCGACGGAACCGATACTGAAATATAGTTCGGTGTCAACCCATGAATTTCATTTCCATGCTCTCGTTCCAGCAATACCGTATATTCTTTGCCAATCGCATCCAAAAGAAATTGTTTACGTCCTTTTTCGGCCATTTGGATCATTTCCCGACAGCGGGCGTGTCGCACCGATTCGGGAATTTGTTCCATCTGTGCCGCTGCCGTACCGGGGCGAACCGAATAGGTAAAAACATGCACCTTGGCAAACTTACACCTCTCCACAAAAGCCATCGAATCGGCAAATTCTTCTTCCGTTTCCCCCGGGAATCCCATCATTACATCGGTGGTAATGGCACAATCGGGAAAATACCGACGAAGCACTTGTATTTCCTGATAATATTGCTCAGGGGTATATTTGCGATTCATACGAGCTAATGTAGCTTCACAACCGCTCTGCAGTGACAAATGAAAATGCGGACAAAGCTTATCAACAGCCGCCAATCGGGCAACCACCGACTGTGTCAAATATCCGGGCTCCATCGACCCTAAACGAATTCTATCCAAGCCATCAATTTGATTGATGCGCTCAATCAAGTCAGTCAAATCTTCCTTATTGTCACGATCCAGACCGTAACGGGTCAAGTGAATACCGGTCAATACCACTTCTTTAAACCCGCAATCAACCAACTGGCGAACTTCTTTTTCGGCATCGGCAATCGGTTTGGATGAGATCGGACCTCTGGCGTAAGGAATAATACAATAGGAACAAAAACTGTCACAGCCATCCTGCACTTTTACCGTTGCTCGGGTACGATCGTGAGTCAAATAATGAAAATGCGGACTCTGTTCCTTTTTCAGATTGACACCCTGCTCAGATAAATAAGCGATGATCTTGTCCACGCAATGCTCTTTTTCAGTGTTGGGAACCAATAAATCAACACCAGACGGGCATTCCTTTGCTATCTGCGCATAACACCCCGTAATCACAACCACCGCATCCGGAGAATTGCGCCGAGCACGGGCGATCATCTTCCTCGATTTTGCCTCACTCTCGGCAGTCACACAACAGGTATTGATGATACACAAATCCACCTTTTCACCAAAAGGCACCATCCGCAAACCGTAATCCTGCAATTGTGCGGCAATGGTGCGAATTTCGTATTGGTTTACCTTGCACCCAAGAGCCGTAAAACTGTATGTTTTCATTCTTTATTCATCCACAACCGTATTTCGCAATGTTCCGATTCCGTCAATCGTAATTTCCACAACATCCCCATGCACCATTGGACCAACCCCCTCCGGTGTGCCTGTTGTGAGAATATCGCCCGGCTCCAACGTTGTAAACCGAGTCACAAATTCAAAGATTTCCCCTAACGGGAAAATAAATTTCTCCGTGTTAGATTTCTGTACAATCCTACCATTCAACGTTGTTTGAATGTTCGCACATTCCGGATCGATCTCATCGGTGATCACGGGGCCAATAGGAGCAAAGGTGTCGAAACTTTTCCCTCTGGTCCATTGTCCGTCTGCATATTGCAGATCTCTCGCCGTTACATCATTTAAGATGGTATATCCCAACACATAATCCCGATAATCTGTCGCCTTTACATTTCTGGCGTGCTTCTTGATTACAAGAGCCAATTCCCCTTCATAATCCACACGCTCCGAAATGGAAGGACGGATGATAGTTTCATTCGAACCGATCACGCTGGTTGTCGGCTTCATGAAAAGAATCGGTGATGTCGGTATTTTTGAGTCAAATTCCTGCACGTGCGCATAATAATTCTTCCCCACCGCCATAATCTTTCCGGGAATCACAGGCGCAAGAAAGGTAATTTCTGCAGGATCAAATTGACGGTCGGTTCGGGTTAATCCCTCAAACATATCGCCAACCGCTTCATATATCTTCCCATCCTCTATTAATACCTGAAAAATCTCAGCACCCTTTTTCACTCTGCCCGTAATCAACGTCACACCGCTCCTTTATAATATCCATCAGTAACGATACCCCTTCTCCTTTCAAGGAAGAAAACGGAATAATATTCGCCTCAATATCCAATTCGTCGGCAATCATGGCACAATTCTTCTGTATAGCTGTCTTCGATAGCTTATCACTCTTAGATGCACAGATCATAAAATCAAGCCCCAATTGACACAGATAATCCACCATCTGCCGATCCTCTTTGCTTGGCGCATGGCGTATATCCACCAACATGACAACCAATCGAATATCCCGCCCTGCCGCAAAATAATCATCGATCAACAGACGCCACTTTTCACGATCGGCAAACCCAACCTTGGCAAATCCATAGCCAGGCAGGTCTGTCAAATACATTTTTTTGTCAACACAATAATAATTGATGCTTCTCGTCTTTCCGGGACTGGCACTCACACGAGCCAGACTCTTGCGCCCCAACAATTTGTTAAGCATGGACGATTTCCCAACATTTGAGCGCCCGACAAAGACGATCTCAGGCAACTGGACCGGATAATCCCCCGGTTTATATGCGGTTTTCTTTAATTCCACATTGTGAAAATTAATCATAATCAAGCCATCATGGGCGGTGCACTCGGCTCTTTGGCCACCGTACCGGTCGCCTGCACCACCGCAACCCTTTTTCTATCTTCTTTCATCGGTAAAAGTGCCGTTTCCAGCACTTCATCCATGCACTCAACCGAAACGAAATGAATCGCATTGCGTATCACCTCATCCAGTTCCGCAACATCACATTGATTGCCGGCAGGAATAATAACCGTGCGTATGCCGGCCTTAAAGGCCGCCATCGTCTTTTCTTTCAGTCCGCCGATCGGCAATACCCGCCCTCGCAAAGTAACCTCACCGGTCATGGCTACAAAACGGTCAATCGCTCGTCCCGTTAACTGCGAAATCAATGCTGTTGCAATAGTAATACCGGCACTCGGCCCATCCTTCGGCACCGCTCCTTCCGGCACATGAATGTGAATGTCCTTTGTCTTGTAAAAATCGAAAGGAATCCCCAAAATATCACAACGGGAACGAATGTAACTGAGCGCCGCTTGCGCAGATTCCTTCATAACATCGCCAAGCGAGCCGGTCAATTCTAATTTACCGGTCCCCTCCATCACATTAACTTCAACAAACAGCAGTTCTCCACCAACCGTCGTATAGGCCAACCCGTTTGCAATTCCGATTTGATCAGTCGACGGTAGCGCATCCCGAATCGTTTTGGGCGCACCGAGAAAATCAGCAAGATTTTTATCTGTAATGCTAACCTTCTTTACACCCTCTTGTCGCTTGACCACACTCTTTCTGCAGAGCGCTGCACATTGCCGTTCCAAATTTCGTACGCCGGCCTCACGGGTATATTGAGAAATTATACATTCCATGGCTTCATCGGAAATTTCCATCTGCCGCTTTATCAGCGCATGCTTCTTCATCTGCTTAGGTAATAGATGTTCCTTGAGAATATGAAGTTTCTCTTGCTGAGTATAACTGGTAAGATACAAAACATCCATACGATCCAGCAATGCCGGCGGAATGGTATCGTCGGTATTTGCCGTAGTGATAAACATGACATTGGACAGATCAAAATCATAATCCATAAAATGATCCCGAAATGTCTTGTTCTGCTCCGGATCCAGTACCTCTAACAAGGCTGAAGAGGGATCTCCCTTATAATCGGCGCCCAGTTTATCAATTTCATCCAGAAGAATCACCGGATTCATGCTTCCCGCTTCCTTGATGGCACTGATTATGCGACCGGGCATCGCTCCAATATAGGTGCGGCGGTGTCCTCGTATCTCGGCTTCATCCCGAACGCCACCCAATGACATACGGGCAAATTTACGCCCCAGCGCATGAGCGACCGACTTAGCTATCGAAGTCTTACCCACACCGGGAGGGCCCACTAAACATAGAATTTGACCTCGAAAATCGGGGGCCGCATGATGCACGGCCAAAAACTCGATAATTCTTTCTTTGACTTTATCTAGTCCGTAATGCTCTTTATCCAGAATGGCGCGGGCACGGGCAATATCCTTTCGGTCATTTGTATAAACCTCATACGGCAACTCTAAACACAAATCCAGATAGGCGCGACTGACAGGCGCTTCATGCGACCCGAACGGCATCTTAGTCAATCGATCAATTTCCTTTTCCAGTATGGCATAT
>JAZNSU010000043.1:0-5613 GCA_045591385.1 Eubacteriales bacterium | reverse complement strand
TATCGTTGTAATAACTCGTTTACCTGCTCATAAATACCCGCCAACCGATCAGAGAAAGGCGTGTGCGCCGGCGTGGTCATCACCCCGTAGTCCAGCACTTTAAAATGGTTGCCGACGTAGTCGATCACCCCATAGCCGATGGTTGCAAAACCGGGGTCGATCCCGAAAATCACCATAAGGGTATAGTTCTCCTTATAAAATATCAATCTATTATACCACTTCTATTTGCGTATTTCAATCAATAAAATAAAAACACATCAAATTTTGATGTGTTTTCATGTTAACTGTTCCCGCAGTGCGGCCAATATTTTCTTTTCCCGCCTCGATACCTGCACCTGTGTCATCCCCAACCGCTGTGCTGTCTGTGCTTGGGTCAAGCCCCCAAAATACCGCAATTCGATCAACAAGGCATCTTTTTGAGGCAGGGATGATAATGCCTGCCTCAAACTTAAGGATTCGGCATCCAGGCGCCCGTCCTCGAAACCAACCACGGTTCCACCTAATTCTTCCTCTCTCTCATCTTCCAAGGACAGGGGCGCCCGTGCCGCATCCAGCGCCTCGGTGATCTCGTCCACCGTAAGGGATAACCGCTCGGACAGTTCTCCTACCGTCGGACTTTGTCCCGTTTGCGTCATGATCGTTTGGGTCTCACGGGCGATGCGCATCGCTCGCTCTTTAATCTCTCTGGATACCTTAATCGGGCCGGTATCCCGCAAAAACCGCTTCATTTCCCCCGCAATCACCGGCACCGCATAGGTCGAAAAGGTGAAGCCTCGCTCCGGATCAAAGTTGCGGATGGCCTTGGTCAGTCCTACACAACCGGCGCCCACCAACTCCTCATATTCGGCACCCGTCGAAGCGGCCAACCGCCCCGCTAAAGCATACACCAAATTGAGATTGAGACGAGCCAACTCCTCGGCATCCCCTTTAGCGAACAGCCGTTCATTTTCTTCGGCATAGCAAATCATGATCGGGTACTGATTTTTTTATAGATTTCCAGTCTTGTCCCTCGGCCGGGTTTTGACACCACCCGCATCTTGTCCGAAAAACTTTCCATGATGGTAAAGCCCATGCCGGCACGCTCTCCCGTGGTGCAGGTCGTGTATAACGGCTCCCGTGCCGTGTCGGTATCGTCAATGCCGCACCCGCAGTCCTTGATGGTGATCCACACCACCCCGTCGTCGCTGTACCGTGCCGTTATGTAAATCAGTCCGATGGTGTCCTTGTAGGCGTGTACGGTACAGTTGGTCACCGCTTCGGATATCACCGTTTTGAGCTCTGCCAGCTCGTCCACCGTCGGATCGAGTTGCGCCACAAACCCCGCAATGGCCAGTCGGGCAAAGCCCTCGTTGGCCGATCGGCTGGGAAAGGTCAGTTGGATTCGGTTGGCAATCTTCATGATGCCCGCACCTCCTTGATCAAATTAAATATTCCGCCTAAATTCAAAACTTTCCGCACCTGCGGAGACAACCCATGAAGCATGAGTTGTCCACCCCATGTTCGCACGATCTTATAGCGGCCAAGCACCGCCGCAATGCCCGAAGAGTCGCAAAAAGGCACCCCGCTCATATCTAAAATCACCACTTGCGGGCGGGTACTCTTGATGATGGGATCGGTACGAGAACTTAGGTTGATGAGATTGTGATGGTCCATTTCCCCCACCATCGTAATAATTAGAACTTGTCCTTCCTGTCGGGTCGTAATCTGCATACGTTCACTGCCTTTCGCATAAAAAATAGGACTATCCTTATGATAGTCCTATTTTTGTGAAAATTTTATCAAAGCCTGTCGCCGGATTTCAAAATCATACCGCGCAGATCGGATGCCATATGCATACATCCGCAAATGGCCACACATCCGCCCTTGCCCGCCTGCTCCAACGCCTTGGCATACCCCTCGGCGTAGTCCTCGCAGTACACGGTAGGCTTGCCCGTCTTTTCGCAAAGCCGAGCCAATTCCCGCCCCGAAAGCCCACGGGGATCGTGCGGAGTTAAGGTAATAAAGCGGTTGACACGAGGCGCCAGCAATTCCAGTTCCTTGGTGTAATCCTTATCGGCAAACACCCCGAACAAGGCCACCACCGGCCGCTGGTCGACATAACTTTCCAACGCCGCACATAGGGTGCGCATCCCGTCCTCGTTATGCGCCGCATCCAAGATCACCAACGGCTCCCGTTGCAAAATCTCCAGTCGGGCAGGGAAAAAGGTATTCTTGATGCCCTGCGCAATGTGGCTAAGAGAAACGGTAAAGTCCCGCTCGGTCGCCAGATACTCCACCGCCGCCATGGCCGTCACGGCATTATAGATCTGATGCCGTCCCGCCAGCGGCACCGTCATGGCGCGCCCGCGATAGTCGATCAACGACCCGTCAATATCGCTCTTGATAATCTCTAGATAATCCAGATTGGGATGAATAAGCGGCACCTGCTTTTCCTTACAGATGCGGTCAATTACCTCGGCCGCCCCATCAAACTGGAAGGGATAGGAGATTACCGCGCTCCCCTCCTTGATAATGCCGCACTTTTCAAAGGCAATCTCCGGCAAAGTGTTGCCCAGATACTGCATATGATCATAGGAGATCTTGGTCAGTACACAACATTCGGGAGCAGGGATGACGTTAGTCGCATCAAATCGGCCGCCTAAGCCTACTTCCAGCACCACCACGTCACATTCTTTTTTTACATAGTAACAGAGTGCGGCGGCGGTGATCAGTTCAAACTCGGTCACATCCTCTTCCATCGCATCCACCACGGGTCGAATCTCGTCAATCACCTCTTGCAATTCGTCATCCGAGATGTTGACCCCATCCACCGAAATGCGCTCATTAAACTCAAGCACATAGGGCGAAATGTACCGTCCGGTACGATACCCCGCCGCCGTAAGAATGTTGGCCATAAAGGTCGTCGTCGACCCCTTACCGTTGGTGCCCGCCACATGAACAAAGCGTAATTTTCTATGGGGCGCTCCCAACCGTTCCAGCAGCAGAGAGATGCGCCCAAGCCCCAACCGTGACCCCAAATGGGTACGGGAATGGATATACTGTTGTGCGTCGGTCATTCTGCCGCTCCTTTCTTACTGCAGTTTAGCAATCGACTCTTCCAAATTCGCCAGTGCCTCTTTGAAACGAGCCAATTTTTCCTTCTCTTTTTCCACCAACTCAGCCGGTGCCTTGGCCAAAAATCCCGCATTGCCAAGCTTGCCCTGTGCCATATTGATCTCCTTTTGAATCTTCTCTTTTTCCTTGTTCAGGCGTGCCAGTTCCTTCTCCCGATCAATCAACTGATCCATCGGAATCATCGCCTTGGCCGAGTCGGTAACCACCATTACGCCGTCACCCTCGATCGGTCCGATCACCACCTTATCCGCCGAAGCCAAGCGCATAAAGGACATCTCACTGCCCGCAAAGGCATCCGGATAATCGGTCTGAATATATACCGTAGCCTTCTTGGAGGGCGGCACATTCATCTCGGCACGACGGTTGCGGATGGCACGAATCAGCGCAATCACACGGTCGGTATCGTCCTGCTCCTTCTTGAAAGAAAGGGACGGATCATACTTCGGCCACTCGGAGATCATAATCGACTCACCCTCATGCGGCAAACTCTGCCAGATCTCCTCGGTAATAAACGGCATAAACGGATGCAACAACTGCAAGGTGCCCGACAAAACATAAGACAGCGTACGCTGGGCATCTAAGCGATCGGCCGCATCGGGATTGCTCTCGAATAGGCGGGGCTTGACCAGCTCAATGTACCAGTCACACAAATAATCCCACAGGAATTCGTACAAATTCGCCAGCGCCGTGCCCAATTCGTAACGGTCTAAATTCTCGGTAACCGCCTTGACGGTATCGTTGTACTTAGACAGAATCCACTTATCGTCATTGGTCGGATTCTCAGGCAGACCCGGCTCCTCAATGGTTAGATTCATCAAGGTGAAGCGTGCCGCATTCCACATCTTATTGGCAAAATTGCGCGCCGCCTCGATCTTCTCCACCGAGAACCGCATATCATTACCGGGCGAGTTGCCGGTAATCAGCGTAAAGCGCAGCGCATCGGCGCCGTACTGGTCAATGATCTCCAGCGGATCAATGCCGTTGCCCAGGCTCTTACTCATCTTCCGTCCCTGCGCATCCCGCACAAGCCCGTGAATAAATACCGTATCAAAGGGCGCCTGCTTGGTGTGCTCCACACCCGAGAAGATCATACGGGCCACCCAGAAGAAGATGATATCGTAAGCCGTAACTAAGGTCGAGGTCGGATAGAAAAAGTCCAGATCCTCCGTCTTGTCCGGCCAACCCAAGGTGGCAAACGGCCAAAGCGCCGAACTAAACCAAGTATCCAACACGTCAGGATCCTGCACCATGTGCTCGCATCCGCACTTGGGACAAACGGTCACGTCTTCTTCCGATACAACCATCTCCCCGCAAGCGGCGCAGGTATAGGCCGGTACACGGTGTCCCCACCACAGCTGACGGGAAATGCACCAGTCGTGAATGTTCTCCATCCAGTTTAAGTAAATCTTGGAAAAACGGTTGGGCACAAACTTAATGGTGCCATCCTTAACTACATCCATCGCAGGCCCCGCCAACGGTGCCATCTTGACAAACCATTGCTCGGATGCCAACGGCTCGACCGCCGTACCGCAACGGTAACAGTGCCCCACGTTATGGTTGATCGGCTCAACTTTAACCAGATAACCGCCCGCTTCCAGATCGGCCACGATCTGCTTGCGTGCCTCCTCACGGCTCAACCCGTTGTATTTTCCGCCGTTAATCACACAAGCGTGATCATCCAGCACCTTAATTTCTTCTAAGTTGTGGCGCTTGCCCACCTCAAAGTCGTTGGGGTCATGGCAGGGGGTTATCTTCACCGCACCCGTACCAAACTCACGCTCCACGTAATCGTCGGCCACGATCGGAATCTCACGCTCTACCAAAGGCAGAATGACCGTCTTCCCTACCAAGTGCGCATATCTCTCATCCTCAGGATGCACCGCAATCGCTGTATCCCCCAGCATGGTTTCGGGACGGGTGGTAGCCACCGTCAAAAACTCATCCGAATCTTTAACCGCATAGCGAATATGCCAGAAATTACCCGGACTGTCCTTGTACTCCACCTCGGCATCGGAGAGCGCCGTCACACAATGCGGGCACCAGTTGGTAATGCGGTTGCCCTTGTATATGAGCCCCTTGTTATAGAGTTTAACAAAGGTCTTCTTAACCGCACGGGAAAATCCCTCATCCATCGTGAAACGCTCCCGCGACCAGTCACAGGAACTACCCAGTTTTTTAAGCTGATTGATGATGCGGTTGCCGTACTGCTCTTTCCACGCCCATGTGCGCTTTAAGAACTCCTCCCGCCCCAAGTCGTGACGGGTGAGCCCCTCTTCCTTACGCAGATTTTCTTCTACCTTGATCTGGGTCGCAATCCCCGCATGATCGGTGCCGGGCAGCCACAGAGCGGCATACCCCTGCATCCGCTTATAACGAATCAGAATATCCTGCGTCGTCTCATCCAACGCATGCCCCATATGCAACTGCCCCGTCACATTCGGGGGCGGAATGACAATGGTAAAGGGTTTCTTGTTCGGGTCAGCCTTGGCCGTAAAATAG
>JAZNSU010000042.1:0-5009 GCA_045591385.1 Eubacteriales bacterium | reverse complement strand
GGCCTGTGTCAGCATCAGTACCGTTTCATAGCAGTTGGTAGCACTACGGGACATCAACCCAACGTTACCGGGGATAAAGAGGCGATGAGCCATAAATCCGGCCTTCGACTTACCGGGAGAAATTACACCAAAGGAGTTGGGTCCGACAACCTTAACGCCGGCACGACGAGCCTTATGATACACTTCCATCATATCATGAACCGGCACATGCTCGGCAATGGTAATGATGGTCGGCACTTTAGCCTCAATGGCTTCCAACAAGCCGGACTTGGTGAATTTAGCCGGAACAAAGAGGACGGTAGCATTCGCATCGGTAGCGTCCATGGCTTCCTGAACCGTATTGAATACAGGAACGCCGAGAACCTCCTGTCCACCCTTGCCGGGAGTTACACCGGCTACCACTTTCGTGCCGTATTGAAGCATCTGTTCGCAATGGAAAGTGCCTTCACGACCGGTAATACCCTGAATGATCAGTCTGGTATTTTCATCAATCAAAATACTCACAGTTGCTCTCTCCTTTCAATCAGTGCGTCAACACCCTGAATCAGTCCGTCTGCATAAACAACATTCGGAATATTGCTCAAAATTTCAAGACCCTTGTCCTTATTCGTACCCTCAAAGCGTACAACGATCAACTTATCAATGCCAAACTCTTCCTTAGCCAGGCGGATACCTTCCGCAACCTCATCGCAACGGGTGATGCCGCCAAAAATGTTCATGAACAAGCCCTTGATCTTGGGATTGCTCAGCAGCAGATGCACGGCGAGCTTAATGCGGTCATGGGTCGGGCCACCGCCCAAGTCCATACCAACACCAACTTTCATGCCCTTATCGGCTATACGGTCCATACAGCTCATCAACATACCCGAACCGTTGGAAGCCACGGCAATAGTGCCTTCTTCATCGATCGGAATATAGAGCATCTTGATGTCACGGGCTTCCTTGATGTAATGAAGCTCATCCTTAGCCATTTCAGCCTTAAATTCAGCAACTTCAGGCTGGCGGTAAACGGCACTGTCGTCCACGGATACCTTGCCGTCAAGAGCAATAATATCGCCATTCTTGTCCACAACGATCGGGTTGATCTCAGCCAGCATGCAATCGGCCTGCATGAAGAAATCATACAATTTAACCAAAGCCGCCTCAAACTGCTTAGCGGTATCGCCCGACAGACCAGCCTTTATTGCCAAGTCAGCCGTGATCTCAGCAGTAATACCGTCAATCGGATTGACAGGAACCTTGAAGATCATTTCAGGATTGGTACGGGAGGTTTCCTCAATATCCATACCGCCGCAGGGAGAGAAGATGATCAGCGGGCACTTGGTCAAGCGATCCAGCATGATCGATACATACATCTCGGTAGCGACTTCAGCCATTTCAACCGCCATCAACTTTTTAACAATGTGACCACGGATATCCATGCCAAGGATCTGACCGGCAACCTCACGCAATTCTTCAACATTGTTGGCAACCTTGATACCGCCGGCCTTGCCACGTCCACCGATCTGAACCTGAGCCTTGCAAACCAGCGGGAAAGAAATATCGCTGCCCTCAAGAGCCGATACCAGACCGTCAACCGTGTCCGATGTAACACCCTTCTTTACAGGGAGACCAGCAGCTTCAAAAAGCTCTCTGGCTTTATATTCCATTAAATCCATAATCGAATTAACCCCACACTTCTTCGTCAGTCGGAACTGCCTTGTTGGGCAGGTTCTCAGCAATACGGATATAGTTGATCAGGTGCTTAAATCCAAAGTTCTCAGAAATGCTGTTGTTACCCCAAGAGCAGCAACCCAGAGTCGTGGTCGGAGTCAGGGAGTTCGTGAAAGCGCCGCCATTCATGGTGGAGCAAATCTGATTTACCAGCACACGAGCAACCTCAATGGTCTCACCCGCATACTCCAGATGCTCTCTGTTATTGGAGTGAATGGACACGCTGTGGCCCTTACCTTCCACATCCAGATTCGCACGAGCAATCATAACAGCCTCTTCAAAGGTGTTGTACTTATATGTAGAGATAACCGGGCACATCTTCTCCTTGGAGAACAGATCGTCCTTACCGTATCCGTCAGCCTCAACCAAGATAACAGGAGTGCCTTCGGGCACATTCAGACCGGCTGCTGCCGCAATCTTCTGTACTGACTGACCAACCAGATCCTTGTTCATCACACCACCGGGGAAAAGGGCTTCACGCAGAGCAGCCTTCTCGGCAGCATCGGTAATGAGAACCGCCTTATTCTTCTTAAACTCAGCCATGATAGCATCATACTGATCGGCATGAGCAATCACCGTCTGCTCACCCGAGCAAATGATACCGTTGTCAAACTTACGACCGGCAATGATCTTGGGGACGCACTCAGTAACATCGGCATCCGTATCAATGATGCACTGTACGTTACCGGGGCCTACGCCATAAGCAGGCTTGCCGCTGCTGTAAGCCGACTTAACCATACCGGCACCACCGGTAGCAACAACAACGTCAACACCCTTCATCAGTTCAGAAGATGCCTCGATGGAAGGCTCCTCGATGGTCTGAATGATGTTAGCGGGAGCGCCAAGTTTAGCCAGAGCTTCGTTC
The DNA here is from genome assembly GCA_045591385.1 of Eubacteriales bacterium. Taxonomy (GTDB): domain Bacteria; phylum Bacillota; class Clostridia; order Oscillospirales; family UMGS1783; genus CAKSHC01. Next base: position 2,431 of record JAZNSU010000042.1, on the reverse strand, counting down.
ATGGCGTCAATAACAACCTTATTACACTTTTTGGTTCTCGGATGGGGAGCAACAATGATGGTATTGCGGCCCTTGATAGCAAACATAGCATTACACATCGGGGTAACAATAGGATTGGTGCAAGGAGTAATCGCGCCAACCACGCCGACAGGACGAGCCACTACGGTAATACCGGTTTCGGGATTACGCTCCACAACGCCGACAGAAGGTACTCCCTTCAGGCTGTTCCAAATAATCTTGGATTTTCCTTTGTTCTTAGCAATCTTATCCTCGTATACGCCCATGCGGCTCTCCTCTGCCGCCATCTTGGCGTACGGCTCCGCATTGTCGTACACGACCTTGCCGATGGCTCTTACATAAGAGTCAACCTGCTCCTGATTGCACTTTTCCAGCTCTTTTTGAGCTTTTCTTGCATTGGCAATAAGAAGGGCAATTTGTTCTTTCGCATCCATGATAAATACCTCCGTAAAATATAAATAATTACTTACATTATCCTAAATTGAGAAAATCTCAATAAAGTTCATTACAGTCTGGCTACGCCACTCTTTCGCGCGGCTTCGGCTACTGCTTTGGCTACGGCATCCGCCACACGCGCATCAAACGGGGCGGGAATGATATAGTCAGGCGTCAACTCATCCTCCGAAATCAGATTGGCAATGGCATTTGCGGCCGCAATCTTCATGTCATCGTTGATATCTTTCGCACGAACCGCAAAGGTTCCCTTGAAAATACCAGGGAATGCCAATACATTGTTAATCTGATTAGGGAAATCGCTTCTACCCGTACCAACAACCTTAGCACCTGCGGCCTTAGCCAGATCCGGCATGATCTCCGGCGTAGGATTGGCACAAGCGAAGATAATCGGATCACGATTCATGGATCGTACCATTTCTTCGCTGACAATACCGGGCGCCGAAACACCCAAGAAGAGATCCGCACCTTCCATGGCTTCCTTTAATCCACCGCGGAGATTACAGGGATTGGTTTGCGGGGCGAACATAGCCAGCTCCGAATTCAATCCTTCTTTTCCTTCGTATACAATACCCTTCGAGTTTAAAATCACAAGATCTTTAACCCCCAGAGAAAGCAACAATCTTGAGCAAGCAATACCGGCCGCACCGGCGCCATTCACCACAACACGGATATCTTTCGCCTTTTTGCCAACCAATTTTAGGGCATTGATCGTGGCCGCAACAGTGACAACCGCCGTGCCGTGCTGATCATCATGGAAGATGGGAATATCACATACCTCTTTCAGACGACGCTCAATTTCAAAGCACCGCGGTGCCGAAATATCTTCCAAATTTATGCCGCCGAAACTTCCTGCTAGCAGGGATACCGTGTTTACTATGTCATCTACACTCTTACTGCGCACACAAAGCGGAATCGCATCGACATTGCCGAAGGTCTTAAACAATACGCACTTGCCTTCCATAACCGGCATACCCGCTTCCGGACCGATATCTCCTAAACCCAGAACTGCCGTACCGTCGGTTACCACAGCTACCAGATTGCCTCTGCCCGTATATTCATAAGAAAGATCTACATCCTTTTGAATTTCCAGACAAGGAGCCGCAACACCGGGCGTATAAGCAATGGACAAATCATCGGCGGTAGCCACCGGGGCTTTGCTTTCCACAGAAAGTTTGCCTTTCCATTCCTTATGCTTTTCTAATGCTAATTTCGCATAATCCATGTTACTTCCTCCTTAATCTACCACAGTCGTTTTGCTTTTGATTCGGTCGTAACTGGCATCCAGATGGCGACGCATTAACTCACACGCACCATCCGCATCTTTCTTCTCAACCGCAGCCAAAATGCGACGATGCCCTTCCAATGTTAACGACTGGTCAGGATCTGCCTGCAACGACGCCTTCATTGTATAATGAAGCAAATCGGCAATTAAGGACAGAATCTTGGTCATGGCGCTATTATGTGTAGCACTTGCCAAAGCAAAATGGAATGCCGTATCTCCGTTGATACCGGATAATCCGTCTTCAATTTCTTTCTCCATTTGCTCGACAGCTTTTTGAATAAATGCAATATCTTCATCGGTAGCACGCTCAGCTGCAAGCTTGACCATGATCGGCTCTAAAATCTTTCTCGTCTCAATGATCTCATCAATTAGACATTGATCTGAAGAAAAATAATTAGCGATAGGATCCAGCACATGTTCAATCGTATATTCCTTTACAAAAGTACCGCCACCTACCTGTGATTCCACAAGCCCCATAATCTCAAGAGATCGCAACGCCTCGCGAACGACGGTTCTGCTTACTCCGAGCTGACTTGCAATTTCCCGCTCCGGCGGAAGTTTGGAGCCCGGCCGATAATCTCCTCGCAGAATCGAACGAGAAATCTGATCGATAACCTCACTGGACAGCCGATTTTTCCTAACTGGTTGTAACATGAAGTCGGAGGCCAAGCGGTC
>JAZNSU010000041.1:0-15364 GCA_045591385.1 Eubacteriales bacterium | reverse complement strand
ACATTGCCTAAATTTATAAACACAGTTATTAGGGCGATAAGACCGTAATCGTCCGGCATCAAGAGTCGCGCCAGAATCATGGATACGATAAACGACACGCCCTGGCTGAGCAATCTTTCACCCATTTTCCAGAACATATTGCCGATTATCTGGATTCGCGTATTGTTGTTACTCATGGAAAACTCCTTTGCGATATCATAAAAATGAGTATACTATCATTCGTGCTTGCTTAGGGTCTTAAACCAATAGCGAAGCCAATAGATAAACAGTAAAATTATTTTGCGGTCAAAACGAACAATAAAGAGTTTGAATAAAGTTAAATAGGCTTTATTTACCACGGCGGCATTTTCTTTATTTTGCAAATGGGAAGCAAGTGATTCAAGTTTCCACAATGCGGCATACAAAAGAGAGGTGGCAAGTTCTTTTTTCTTTATAAAACGGAAGAACTCATAGCGATCGCAAAGAGCATAAATACCATCAAGGTGTTTACTTGTGATATGAGTGTTGGTAATACTGCCGTTTCGCTGCATATACATATAGAGTTTATCGTCGATTACGGCTATCTTATTGCACTTGGCAAAGACATGGTGCACGAAAAATTCATCTTCGTGAATTTTTCCCTCAACAAAAAGACACCCCTCAAAAAGCTCTTTTTTATAAAGTTTGTTCCACGCTGTAACATAGTATGAATAGCCATCCATACCGACATCAAGGTAGGTAAAGGCCTTTTCCCGACTTAAGACTTCGGTTTTTACAGGTGAGGTTGCAGGAATGCATTGGCCGGTTTCTTCGTCTATATACTCATAGTTGCAAATGCTTATTTCGGCATCACTCTCGGTTAAAGCGAGGTACAGTTTTTCATACATTTCGGGTAAAACATAGTCATCACTGTCGACAAATCCGATATAGTCACCTGAGGCTATGGTAAGGCCGGCATTACGGGCAGAGGATAGCCCGCCGTTTTCTTTATGGACAACCTTGACACGAGGGTCTTTTTCGGCAAACTCGTCACAAATTGCACCTGAGTTATCAGGAGAACCGTCATCAACAAGTATTATTTCAATATCATGCCAAGTTTGCGCAAGAAGGCTGTTTACACATCTCACGAGATAGTTTTCAACCTTGTAAACAGGAACGATGATTGATACTTTTGGCACGGCTTAATCCTCCCTTCCTGCAGAATTTTTATTTTCTTAAAAATTTTATTATTCGAAACAAGGTAAACCATCTGTTTTTTAACATAAAAAACATTACTTTATCGGTTATATGCGTATTTTTCCCAAAGCGTGCACGTTTCAAATGAGTGCGCAGGTCTTGAGTCATAATGCTATTGGTAAGATGTTTGTAATCACGGTAACACAAATTCATGGCTTTACAGAGGAAATAATACAGTTCCTTCAGCACGTAACAGTCGATGCGATTTTGGTATTCTGCCCCCATTTGCTGAGAGAGATGTTTTGCAACCTTTAAGGCTTGGTCTATCTCGTCCTGATGGAAAGTTTCCATAACTGAGCCCGACGTGGTACGATAATGGTAAGCGCATTGGTCCGAAACGACTATTTTTTTACATTGTAACAATGCGGGAAACACAGCCGCCTGATCTTCGCCGCGATAAATATCTTCCGGCACGGCTTGGGCGCTTGGAATAAATAAATTTCGTTTGATTATCATGGTCCACAATGTTCCGAACACCGATACACCGGAATCGCTTCCCAGTATGAGATTTTGACGAAAAACATTTAAAGAATCGTCCTGATAAACAGCGGCCGGTATCCTGTGTCGATAATCGGTTTGTTCGTTTGCCGAAAACTTTACATAACCGAACAAGAAGGCGTCAGCCGCATGTTCTTCAATAGCAGCAGCGGCATTCTTCAGCAGGTCTGGGTCTATATAATCATCACTGTCAACATGAGCGATATAGGCACCGCTACTCGCAGCAAGTCCTGCGCTGCGAGCACTGACGCTACCGCCGTTTTCTTTGTGAATCACCTGAATGCGAGGGTCTCGCTGCGCATATTCATCGCATATCTTCGGGCAGGAATCGGGCGAACCGTCATCAACCAATATAGCCTCAAAATCGGTAAAGCTTTGATTTAAAATCGACTCCACGCACTGGTGGATATATGGTTCCGTTTTATAAACCGGTACGATTATGCTGAACAACGGGGTGGACATCATCAAGAACCTCCTGCTCGGCGTTATTTATACGGACGCTGTATTTTTCTTATAAGCCATAAAACAAAAAACCATCTATGCTTAACCAACGCAAACAACACTTTCGTTTTCAGATTACCGCAACATTTCGCCTTGCGGATTCTCGAAAACAGTTCCTCGTCGTATGTATCTTTAATAAGTTTTCTGTATTCTCGATAACGAAAGCGAGCAATTGCACGGTCAATAAAACCAAAATAATGCGTAAGTGCATAAATATTAAGCCTCGGCTCATAATCGGCATCCAACAGGTGCGAAAGATGCTTCAACAAAAGCTTAATTTGAGATATCTCCTTCGTGTTGAAGGTGTTCATAATCGAGGTTGGATTACATCTATAGAAATATCCGTCATGCTCTAACACATAAACATTATCACAAGAGGCTAAAAGCGGAGCCGTTACCGCCAGATCCTCGCCTATGGAAACCCCCTGCGGTACAAGGTTTTGAAAAGAGATGTATTTCTCCTTTTTAATGCACATAGAACATAAATTATATAGAACTACCTGCTCGGCGCTCTCATTATTGATAAGATTGCTGTGTAGGGTCTTAATATTGCTTCCCTTATACAGACCTTCGGGGAGCATGTTTTTTAGCGGTGAAGCATAATTTTCAGAAAATTGAACTAAATTATAGAGAATCACCTGACATGGATGTTCCTTCAGTACACCGTAAACCTTTTCCAATAAATCGGCGGCGATATAATCATCACTGTCAACATTCATGATATACTCGCCCCTACACTGTGCCAATCCTGCTTTTCTGGCACTCACTAACCCGCCGTTTTCTTTATGTATAACCTTGATGCGGGGGTCACGCCGGGCATATTTGTCGCAAATCTTCGGACAGGAGTCGGGTGAGCCGTCATCAACCAGTATTACCTCAAAATCAGCAAAGCTTTGATTCAAAATGGATTCCACACACGGATGGATATATTGTTCTGTTTTGTAAACAGGCACTATGATACTAATCAACGGTAAGGCAGAATTTCTACTCATTATTTAGCGATTCCTTTGATATCTAAATTTGAAATCAGATAACCGGTTAAAGTAAGCATAATAAAATACATGGCCGTTGTGTTGATAAACACACAACTAAGGAAGGCAGATCCACCACAAATAAATAGCACCGTAAATGCGGATACAAAGTGTGAGAGCTTTCGGTTTGCACCATTTTTAACCATATCTTTCATCACTGCAGCCACGCAACGGATCCAGAACCATGCGAGCAAGGCAAATCCTATCATTCCGTACTCAGTAAGAAGGTCGAGAAAACTGTTATGAACATCGGCTCCGTGTTTAATCTTTGTGCCGGCAATATCATATTTCATACCATAATATTCCGTATTACCGGGACCTACGCCAAAAACCGGACGTCTGATATATAGATCCAAGGTTTCTTTCCATATATCCAGTCGTCCTGCACCGCTACCATCATCCGTCTTATTGAATTTATCGACACTTGGCCATTCCTTATCCTTTTGATCCTCTTGATCCGATTGGGTATCATCCATAGACACCATTTCAATAATATTATCAATTACAACAGCTGATTTAGAAACACCAAAGCGCAAAAGCAAGAGGCCGGATACAGAAGTTACTGCACAGACAATCGCCAAAAGAATTGAAAGGCATGATTTCTTAAATTTACTTGATATTTTTAACTTAGCAAACCTGAAATACAAGGCCGAACTAATGAATAAGGCAATCCCCAGTGAAAGCCAACCGCCACGGGAATTCGCTAATGGGAAATAGCACAACTGAACGCAAATATTGGTTATGGCATAGATTTTTCCAAGTTTATTCAGCCATTTTTTTTCAAAAATTCCATTTTTGCAAAAAACATAAAGAAGAACACTCAGACAAGTAAACACCATTGCATAAATGGAAGCATGATTCGTATCGATATAGGCGCCATACAAAATCACACCCGACTTCGGATCATTGGGAATATAGTGCACAAATCCCAAAGTATGCTCTATTCCCATAAAGACCACGGTTTTGCTGAATCGGATTAAATACATAATTATTGCCGACAGCGATGCTAAAAACACAACTATCGAGGAACCGATGGTAGATACAATCAACGTCTTCTTCGCCTTATTCTTCTCACAGACAAGGCATATTGGATAAAAAACAAACAACGGAAGAGCGGTAAAGATCCACGCCTTTACGTTTGACATCAAACCCGCTTCTGCGGTTAGTGCAGCAGTAATGGCCGCTGAGACCAGAAACAGTGCCAGTGGCTTCCAAAACGGCACCTTTTGCCAAATATGTCGTATAAAAAGATCATAAACAATGATAATGCCTGCCCAAAAAATCAGAAACGGATGGACAACGGGAATTATCTCTCTTAAGAATTTAATTTCATACAGAAACAAAAAAATTCCGTAGAAAAAAGCAAAAAGAGTATGAGAAAAAACGAGCCGTAATATTGGATTTGCACTCACAAAACGATCGATCTTATGAAGTCTTTCCGTTCCTATACTGTTATTCATTTGCATTCCTTTTTTACCTTTTCAAAAATCGTATGCATCTCGAAGTACACCGAATACCGAATATACTCTGAAAGACATGAATGGCCACACCTGTGACTCCACTAAAATATCGGTTACATATTTTTTTGTAACTCTTTAATGTTTTTATGGACTCATTCCTCTGCTCCTCATTTAAAATATGAAGATTCAGAATGTTTGAAATATATAATTGAGCCATTCTATAGCGTAGATATTCTCTTTGGGGAGAATGTATCGGAAAAATTTCCGATAACTTGTTTGCCTGTTCCATGATGAAAAAACTATCCAAAACATGCTTGGATTTAACGGTAGCCATTATAGAGCCTGACCGTGCTTGTCGGTATTGATAAAAGAAACGGTTTGCAACAAAGATTTTTTCTGCTTGGGTGAATAATCGTTGCGTCCACTCTTCATCTTCGTGGTATATGCCCTTGGTAAAAAACAACTCATTTTCTAATATGAAGTTCCTTGAAACGATAAACCGCCAAGCTACCATATAACAACTTGTACCGCTTCGGGGAACAGCAGTTAAAAACTCAGAGATATTGCAGAGATTATTACCAAACTTGAATAGAGCGCTACATTCTTCCGCTTTATAGGAGTTGTCCTGCTCATAATAGTTATTATAAAATCCCATAAGAACTTCAGCCGAACCGTTAAATTGGGTAAACATGTTATCCGTTTCATCGGGATCTATAAAATCATCCGAGTCTAAAAATAACAGATAATCGCCTGTTGCGTTTTTTATGCCTGTATTTCTGGCACCGGACAAACCTGCATTTTCCTGATGAATTACCCGAATACGGCTATTGCCGAGCGCAAGCGTATCGCAAAGTTCCCCGCTTCCGTCGGTAGAGCCATCATCGACTAAGAGAATTTCAAAATCCTGTTTTAATTTCAAAACAGAAGCTACACATTCATTCAGATAATGATAGACATTATAAACAGGGATAATAACACTGATTTTCATGCTCCACCTCAGCCCACAAGCACATTATGTAATTTAGCAAACCATTTCAAAAACACCACAAGCTTTAATTTAACACATATAAGGAATGCTCGTTTGGCAATGCCAATATATTTTACATATTTATTCTTCAGAAAGCACGGGTGTTCAATCAGTAACTCATTTATATAGGAACGAATCTGCTTGGATGATTTTCTTTGCTTACAACGTGTCAAGATCTCCCCATAAAACAGAGCATAAATTATATGAAATTCAAGCGCTTCTCGGTGTTTACCTGCCAAAATTGAGGATAATTTATTATATACGACAGAAAAATCGGAATGAATGCTTTGGGTGTTGTTCGATGCCGATGTACCGTCGCCGCGCTGGTAATAGTTATATAACGGCTCATCGATGATAGAAATTTTTTGGGCATAAAACGCAAGTGCAGGAATTACCGAAAGCTCCTCATAATGCGCACATCCTTCCGCATAATAGATACCATTATCCGTAAACAAATCCTTTTTTATCATATGGGTACACGAAGAAAGCGGCCCGCATGCAATTATAAATTCTTTTGTGAAGTCAGCCGGTATGTTAGACACAACACCCCCGCGAATCGGGGTCTTTCCTTCTGAAATCAGTTGATAATCACAAATCACATAATCGGAATGGTTATTCTTCGCACAGGAAAGCATCTTTTCTACAAAACAAGGCTCAAACCAATCATCGCCATCGCAAAAGCAGAGCCATTCCCCTGTTGCGACATGAATACCAGCATTACGAGCTGCCGATACTCCTGAATTTTTTTCAAACAACACCGGCACAATGCGAGAATCTGTCTGCGCATATTTCTGTATAATTTCACGGCTATTATCCGGTGATTTATCGTCCACCGCTATGATTTCAATATTTTGATATGTTTGGTTTATCAGAGCATCCAGACATCTTGATACATATTTTTCAACATTATAAATTGGTATAATAATTGAAACCTTATCCATTTATTCCCTCATTCTTCTCAATCCTATATGCTGAAATCGTATTTCCTGCAGAGTCCAAAATACTATAAGTACCTTTCATTATATTGTAGCATTATTTTACTATTAGAATATGAATAAAATATGAACAAAAGTTTTATAAGACGAGGATCTGCTCATGGTTCGGACAGGTGCAAAACCTTAATCATTTCCTCAAACAAGTAAAAATCCCGAACGCTTTCGCATTCGGGATTTATGGAGCTGATAACCAGATTCGAACTGGTGACCTCATCCTTACCAAGGATGTGCTCTACCTACTGAGCTATATCAGCGAATCGGAGACCTACTAGATTTCGGCCCCCACGAAATGGCAGGGGCAGAAGGGATCGAACCCTCGGCACTCGGTTTTGGAGACCGATGCTCTACCAGCTGAGCTATACCCCTGTATAGCATCTCTCTTGACGCTCGTATATTATACAATATGCAAAATGGCTTGTCAATAGATTTTGTCAAAAAAAGAGGGCAATTTGCCCTCTTTTTTTACTTGTTTTTCAGTTGTTTGACCTTTTCCAGAATGGGATCGGGCGGAATCTCGTCTACGTCATTCATATCCTTCACGCTGCTGTGCGGAATCGTCTTCCACTCAGTCTTAGGATGGAAGATGGCGCTCACCGCAATAAAGGCCGTAGGCAAGATAAAGATGGGAAACGCCAGTATACTGCGCCACATACGGAAGACAGGCTTCTGATCGGCCGCCAAGCCAAAGGCCGCCAATGCAGCAAGAGCCAACACTGCCACAAACGGCGCCAACAACAACAGCCACAATACCTTATCCGGCACACCGGACAAAATCAGCAAGCCGGCATATGGGATAGCGGAAAACAGCAAGGCCGCCTCGGAGTACGGAACCAATAAGAAACAGAGAATATCCAGCCCGTCCACAAAATTCTTTTTCATGCGGATACAGGCATCCTTCCACAATTTGCGGAAGCATTGCACGCCGCCCACTTCCCAGCGACGAAACTGAGAGAAGAAAAAGCGAGGCTTGGTTGGCTGTTCATCATAAAACTTAGCATCTTGAATGACGCCGATTCGATATCCTTTCATGCGTGCCATGCAAGAAAATTCGCCGTCTTCAGTCATGGTTGAGGTCTGCCAACCGTTCCTCAAAATCTCCCGACGGACGGCAAAGCCTGTCCCATAGACCATGCAGGACATCCCATTACTGCAACGCACGGCATTATACATGCGCATAACCAGCGACCAGAAAATATCATAGCACCCACTAACCACCGAATCAAACGGGTTCTTAGCGGTACGCCAACCGCTGACTACATCCAGCCCCGCATGCAAGCCCCCGCTCATTTTCTTAAGAAAATCGGGCGGCAACAGATTATCAGCATCAATGATTAAATAGGCATCAAAGGCCTCTCCATAGTTCTCATTGACATGGGCAGTAAGTACTTCAAGGGCAAAACCCTTTCCTTTATGCGTTTGATCAAAACGCTCCAGCACTTCACAGTCACGGTCCCGAGCCACCTGTGCCGTATTGTCTTCACAATTATCGGCAATGCAGAATATTTTGTACTTGTCCTTGGGATATTCTTGCGCCTCTATCGAATCAATCAGTTTCCCGATGACTTCCGCCTCATTACGGGCACAGATGAGCACGGCGAAGGCATGCGGATCCCCTTCCCTGCGCCTCGGTTTGCGAAGCGGCAACAAACCACGGACACCGTGAATGACCTGCCACGCCATAGTCGGCAACCAAATCAGTCCTAAAGCAACCAATGAAACGATGCAGATGATCGGGAGTACCTGATACAGAAAAATCTCCATATTTTGTCCCCTTTTTGTTTGTGAGAACAGTATACCATATTTTGCGTATTTTGTCGAGTCGTTATTTGCATAGTCGATACGGTTTCTGAAAAAATAAAAACGAGGTGAATCTTATGAAGAAAAAACGAGTCAATCTGCCACCCCGCGAGGCACCCTATGAAACCTATGCTTTGGCCGACAAAAAACGGGAAACGCCGTGGGGGACGACCATTCCCACCGAAAGTGCCGTCGATCGTATGCGGGACTGGAGCGAGGAAAATAAGCAGTAAAAAAGGGATCCATGCGGATCCCTTTTGAATTATTGCACTTCCAAATTGCTGATCAAATTGTCATCGGTTTCAATGGTGACGGCCTTTTTCAGTTCCTCATATTTGGTCTGATAGGCTTCCTGCAACAGTGTAGTACGAACCTCAGTCTGCCAACGGAGCAGATCATCGCCGACAAAATAGATGATGTGAGTGCCGTAATCGGTATCAACCAATCCGGTATCACCGCTCTTACGAGCCTCATCGAAGCACCAATCGTTAAAGGTTTCAACCATCTGACCGGGGTACACGCCCTGATACAGACCGCCGTTGTAGTAATTGCTGTCCTCGGTATAGCGCATGGCTAATTCCGCAAAGGACTGCTCGGACTTGTCGCCCTTGTTCCACTGATCGTAATACTTCTGCGCCGTTTTACGAGCCTGTTCGGCGGTAACCGCATCTTCCACCACGCTGACAAGCAAGTGACGGACACTGACGGTTTCTTCTTCCTGCAGATACTTGGCCTTATCGAGCATATAGACGGTATAGGTCTTGGCGCTCTCATCATGCACAACCTTAGTATCGCCTACCTTGGTGGCATCGTTGAAGAGCCATTCGCTGGCTTCATTATCCTTGGTGTAGGTGCCGGCCGTGGTCTTATGGGTATCGACATGGATCTCGGCCTTCTCCTCCCCTTCCTTCGGCTCTTCGGCAATCGACTCCAGATATGCCTTCAGTTCAGCCTTGAAGTCGTTGGCGGCAGCCAAATCATCCGCCAATTTTTTGGCATCGTCCTTGGATACGGCGCCCTCTTTGAGGGATTCACCCTCGGCGGGAACCTCATAAGTAAAAGCATAACTGTAATAATCGGCCTTAAGAACATTGAGAGGATTCTTCTCATAATATTCCTCGATCTTCTCCACATTAGGCATCAGATCGTTTTCAACGGCCAACTGATACTTGGTGGCCAGCAGGGACAGTTCCATACAATCCTTAACGTCCTGCTCGTTAACGCCTTGGGCATAGCGACCGACGTTTGTATAGGAAACCTTGGCACGCTCGGCCACGACTGTTTTTTCAGCATCCGTCAATTCCACGCCGTTCGCCTTAGCATTCTCGCACAGCACCAAGAGATTCTCCACATTCTCTTTGGCGGCATCGGCAAAGTACTGGAACCATGTGATGCTGTTATTCTCATCATCGGTGGTGTACTGATCTTTCAGGGGCTTAGAAGTATCCAGACCGGTATACTGGAGATAATCACCATAGGTATTGAGATAGTTGGCATACTGGCTGAAGATAAGATAACTCATCATACTGCCATTGACTTCGAAATTATCGGTCTTCATTGCCACCTGTCCACGCTGGACGGCACCCGAATTGCGATAGACATTAACGCCGATCATAGCGCCAATACCAATCAAGAGCACAATAACGGTGGCGATGGCCACAATGAAGTTGATTCTCTGCTGTTTCTTTTTGGCTTGCTCACGTTCAATCTGTGCGGCCTTTTTCTCCGCATAGTTCGCGCGGCTTCTTGCACCTTTTCCCATAGTACTTAAGTTCCTTTCTCTTTTGGGTATAATTTATTATAACGGATTACACATGGCTTTGTGTGACGAGTTTCTGAATTATTCCAGTTTTAACTGCTGAGAAGTATCATTTTCACCCAATAATTTGGGGGCAGCAGGCAGGGACTTGGAACGGTAGAGGTGTTCCTTATTGAGTCTTCCCTTTTCATATTCCTCTACGGCCAGAATTGCCTGTTTTTTCCCTAAGGTAATGACATTGGTGCCCTGTGACGAGCGCAACTGCTTATAGGGCATGAGCGCCGAACTTACCACCAAAGCGCGACCGGCATCGGTAACAATCATATATTCGGCATCGGACTTTGTGGTGAAGAAAGCGATCGGTGTCAACTTCTCACAATAGGCTTTGAGCAATTTCTTGCGGTTGTTCTTGGTAGCAAAAGAGGTCAGATCGGTCTTGATCGCACGGCCGCCCTCATAGAAGATGATGAGTTTTTCTGAATAATCGTAGGTAACAGCCGTATATAGCACCTTTTCGTCAGGATCCATCTTCAATACGCTGGGCAGATAGTCGCCAAGTACAGAAGCTTTACTGTCGTTAAAATCATAGACATGGGCTTTGTACGCCTGACACTTATTGGTAAAGACGATCAGTTCGGCTTTATTGCTGGCCTCGACCGAGCGCGCCAGACTGTCACCCTCTTTGAATTTCTGCTCACCGCCCATACGCAAGGATAGCGGGGTGATCTTTTTAAAATAGCCCTCTTTACTGAAGAACAGGGTGACGGGATAATCCTCAATCTCCTGATTTTCCACATACTGTACCACTTCGTCCTCAAACAGGATTGAGGAACGGCGGGGACGGCCGTACTTATCGGCAATTCGATTGAGATCCTTGATCATCATGCGGCGGAATTTCGCCTTGCTTTCCAGCAACCCTTCAATCTCGGCAATCTCTTTTTGCAGCGTTTCCACTTCCTGCAATTTATTAAGGATATACTCCCGATTGAGGTGGCGCAACTTGATCTCGGCAATAAACTCGGCCTGTACCTTGTCAATGCCGAATTCAATCATCAAATTGGGAACAACCTCGTTTTCAGCCTCGGTCTGACGGATAATGCGGATGACCTCATCAATATCCAGCAGGATCTTCTTCATTGCTTCCAGCAAATGCAAGCGATCCTTCTTAACGTTCATATCAAAATACAAACGGCGCTTGACACACTCGGTACGGTAGGCTGTCCACTCCTCCAGTATCTCACGCACACCCATCACGCGGGGCATACCGGCGATGAGAATATTGAAGTTGCATCCGAAACTGTCCTCCAACGGAGTCAGTTTATACAGTTTAGTCATCAACTGATCGGGATCGGTACCCCGACGCAGTTCGATCTGAATTTTCAGACCGTTTTTATCGGTCAGATCCTTAATATCAGAGATCTCTTTGAGTTTACCCACCTTGTAAAGTTCAGCAACTTTATCCACAATCAGTTCCACCGAAGTGGTATAGGGGATCTCGGTGATCTCGACAACATTCTGTTTTTTGTCATAGGTATACTTGGCACGGATACGGAAAGAACCGCGACCGGTATTATAAATATTGCGCATCTGCTCATGCGACAGAATGATTTGGCCGCCGGTGGAAAAATCGGGAGCAAGCAGGGTGGTCATAATATCATGATCGGGATTTTCGATCAAGGCCGCCGTCGTGCGGCAGACCTCGGCCAAGTTAAAAGAGCAAATATTGCTGGCCATACCGACGGCGATACCCATATTGGCATTGACCAAAACATTGGGGAAGGTCGTCGGGAACAGGGTCGGCTCCTGCATCTGCCCGTCATAACTGTCGACAAAATCGACCGTATCCTTATCCATATCGGCGAACAGTTCGGCGCAGAAAGGATCGAGTTTGCATTCGGTATAGCGGGAGGCGGCATAGGCCATATCCCGTGAATAGTGCTTACCAAAGTTTCCCTTCGATTCGATAAAAGGATAGAGCAAGGCCTCATGACCGCGGGACAGACGCACCAAGGTATCGTAAATGGCCTGATCGCCGTGGGGGTTGAGTTTCATGGTTTGCCCAACGACGTTGGCCGACTTGGTCAGTTCCCCTTTCAGTAATCCCATCTTATACATGGTATAGAGGAGTTTGCGGTGAGAGGGCTTAAAGCCGTCGATCTCAGGAATGGCACGGGAGATGATCACGCTCATGGCGTAGGGCATATAGTTCTCACGCAGGGTGTCGGTGATCCGTTGTTCCATATACTGTGTTTCCATCTTCCCCCTCCTTTACGAGATATCGGCCATGTCGATATAGAGTGAGCCATACTCTTTGATATAATCTTTTCGTCCCTGCAAGTCGTCACCCAGCAGCACGTCGAACATACGAGCCGTTTCGGCGGCATCGGCGGGCGTGACGCGGATGAGACGACGGGTTTCGGGATTCATAGTCGTCTGCCACATCATTTCGGGTTCGTTCTCACCAAGACCCTTAGACCGCTGGATCTTAACCTTTTTACCGTCAAGTTTGGCAAGCAGATCGGCTTTCGCCTTATCGTCAAAGGCAAAATAGGTATCTTTTCCGCAGGTGATCTCATACAACGGGGTTTCGGCAATATACACATAGCCTTCCCGAATGAGAGTCGGCATCAGACGATAGAACATGGTTAAGATCAAGGCGCGGATCTGATAACCATCAACGTCGGCGTCGGTACAGATGATAATACGTTTATAGCGCAGAGCGTTCAGGTCGAACAGCGACATATCTTTGCCGGCTTTGCCCTTAATCTCAACACCGCAGCCCATAACCTTGACCAGATCGGTAATGATCTCGCTCTTAAATATTTTATCAATATCGGTTTTCAAGCAGTTAAGGATTTTACCTCTTACCGGCATGATGGCTTGAAAACGGGCATCCCGTCCCTGCTTACAGGAACCCAGAGCCGAGTCGCCCTCCACGATATACAGTTCCCTCTCCTCAGGCTTTTTGGAGGCGCAATCAACGAATTTGGCAATACGGTTGGTCATATCCACCGTGCCCTGCACCTTCTTCTTATAGTCGGTACGAGCATGGTCGGCCTTTTCACGGGAGCGCCTATTGATAAGTACCTGATCGGCGATCCGATCGGCCTGTGCCTTGTTCTCTACAAAGTAGATCTGCAGAGCCGATTTGAGATACTCGGTCATCGCTTCCTGGATAAACTTATTATTGATCGCCTTTTTGGTTTGGTTTTCATAGGAAGTCAAGGTCGAGAAACAGTTGGACACCAAGGCCAAGCAATCCTGCACATCGACAAACTTGATCTGACTTTCATTCTTATTATATTTGCCCTGTTGTTTGAGGTAGGCGTTGATCGCCGACACGAAGGCGCTTTGCACCGCCTTATCGGGAGCACCGCCATGCTCCAGATAGGAACTGTTATGGTAATACTCCAATTTCTGGCGCAGAGCCGAGAATGCAAAGACAACCTGTATCTTTAATTTATATTCGGGCTTGTCCTCCCGATCCCGTCCCTGACGGTCAGCCGTCAGATTCTGAATTTCGGTAATATTGGTATCACCCAGAAACTCGGCCATATAATCAACGGGACCGTTAGGATAACAAAATTCCTGCTCACTAAAGGAACCGTTTTCCTCCTGCCAACGCAAAACGAACTTCACGCCCGCATTGGTAACGGCCTGACGGCGCATGGTTTCCTCAAAGAAGGTACGAGGAATCACAATGTCGGTAAATACCTTTTTATCGGGCTTAAAACGGGTCTTGGTTCCGGTGGAGCGATAGCGCTTTGGTTCCTTGGAAAGACCGCCGATATTTTTTCCTGCCTCGAAATGCAGGCTATACTCGAACCCGTCACGGTGTACCGTAACGTCCATATACTCGCTGGCGTACTGGGTGGCGCAAGCGCCCAAACCGTTGAGGCCTAAAGAATACTCATAGTTTTCGCCCGATGCGGTATCGTACTTGCCGCCGGCGTACAACTCACAATAGACCAATTCCCAGTTATAACGTTTTTCCTTTTCATTATAATCAACGGGACAACCGCGGCCAAAGTCCTCCACCTCGACCGAATGATCGCCGTAATACGTGACTATGATCCGTTCCCCGTGACCTTCACGGGCTTCGTCGATGGAGTTGGACAAGATCTCAAAGACGGCGTGCTGGCATCCTTCCAGACCGTCCGAGCCAAACATGACTCCGGGCCGTTTACGGACGCGCTCCTCATCTTTGAGCATGGATATGCTTTCGTTTCCGTATTCTCTCTTTTTAGCCATATCAGTTTCCTTTTCTTCACAGATACATCTATTATATAAAATTTTTTCATTAAATACAAGGAATATTTTTCTGTTTCACAAAAGGTATACTTTTTTTACAAAAAACCATTGCATATCTTTAAAAAGAGTGTTAAAATTTATACTGTATGATTATGTCATAATAATTTCAATATAGGAGGATTTCCAATGGCAAGGACAATGAAAACCATGGATGGTAACAATGCCGCCGCTCATGTAGCATACGCCTTTACCGACGTAGCCGGCATTTATCCCATCACCCCCTCATCGGTCATGGCTGAACACGTAGACGAGTGGTCGGCTAATGGTCGTGAAAACATCTTCGGACAGCAGGTTAAGGTTGCTGAAATGCAGAGTGAGGCCGGCGCTGCCGGTACCGTACACGGCTCTTTGGCCGCCGGTGCTCTGACTACTACCTTCACCGCTTCTCAGGGTCTGCTTTTGATGATCCCGAACATGTACAAGATTGCAGGCGAACTGCTCCCCGGCGTTATCCACTGCTCGGCTCGTGCACTCGCTTCTCATGCACTCTCCATCTTCGGTGACCATCAGGACGTTATGGCCTGCCGTCAGACCGGCTTTGCTATGCTGGCCTCGACCAACCCGCAGGAAGTTATGGACCTCGGCGCCGTGGCTCACATGGCCGCCATCAAGGGGCGTGTTCCCTTCCTGCATTTCTTCGACGGTTTCCGTACTTCTCATGAGATTCAGAAGATCGAGATCTGGGACTATGAAGATCTGAAAGACCTTCTGGATATGGACGCTGTTAACGAGTTCCGTAAGAACGCTCTGAACCCCGAGCATCCCGTACT
>JAZNSU010000040.1:0-29464 GCA_045591385.1 Eubacteriales bacterium | reverse complement strand
GGTTTTAACACCCGTAACGTCGGTGAGCAGAGCGCCCGATTTGAAATACTGCTGATTGTCTTGGATCCACTTGATAAAGATCTTGGGGTAGAGGGAAAAGATGATCAATTCGGCTTCACCGATGAGTGTCGGGTCGGGCGTGGCAGAGCCTTTGGCAATGATCCCCTCTTGCAGGGCGTAGTCGATGGAACTTTGCGATCGGGTAATGGCCGATACCTCAAAGCCGAGTTTGGTAAAGGCACGGGCGTAACTGCCGCCGATGAGTCCCAAACCGACAATGAGGATCTTTTTATTGGTGTTAAGCATCATGGTAGTGTACCTCATATCCGAGAGATGAAAGCCGCTCAAAAAAGTCGGGCATACTCTTGGCGGCGGCCTGTGCCCCGTCAATGGTACCGCCCAAGCGGGTGGCCAGTACGGCCAAGGACATGACGATGCGGTGATCGTTATGCCCGCAGAGAACCTCGGTGGGAGCGTGCAGATCGTGGGGATAGACCACCACGCTGTCCTCGTGCACCGTTACCGCCACGCCGAACTTGCTCAGTTCCTGCGCCATGGCGGATGCCCGATCGCTCTCCTTGAGTTTAAGCCGACGGGTGCCCGTAAAGACCCCGCCGCCGAAAACGGCCGACAGGGCAAACAGGATTGGCCCTAAGTCGGGACAGTCGGCAATGTTGATGGTGGGCGTGCCCCGTCCCAGCAGGGAAAAATATTTCTCATAGATCTTGTCACCCTGCAAACTGTCGGGGTTGAGCCCCGTCAGCGTAATCTGCCCGCCCAAGCGGTTGAGGGCGGCAAAAAAGGCAGCGCCCGAATAATCCCCCTCAACGGCTGTGTGTATCGGCTGATAGGTCTGCCCGCCTGCAATAAAGAGGGTGCGCTCGTCTTCCCACGTAATGCGGATGCCGCAGGCCGATAAAGCCTGAATGGTCAGGTTGATATAGGAGCAAGACTCAATGGGCGGGATCAGCGAAATGGTGCTGTCCCCATCCAGTAGGGGCAGAGCCAAGAGCAGTCCCGTAATAAATTGGCTGGAAATGTTCCCCTTAATTTTGTATGGGCCGCTTTGCAGCTTACCGCACAGATGCAGGCGGTCGTGTTGCCGCTCAAAACGAATGCCCTGCTTTTTGCAGATGTCCTCATAAATCCCTAACGGACGGGAAAAGAGTTTCTCCGAACCTGTCAAGGTAACAGGGGTATTGGACAGTAAACAAAGCGGGATAAAAAAGCGCAGCGTGCTTCCGCTTTCCCGACAGGGCAAAACGGCGTGTTCAGGTAGCAAAAAGGGGTCAAATTGGGTGACGGTGACCGTCTGGTCCTGACGGGTCACGGTAGCGCCCAGTGCGCATAGACAATCGAGAGTCGCCAGCATATCCTCGCTATGAGAAATGCCCTCGATCACGCTCTCTCCCGCCGATAACGCCCCACCGATGAGCAGACGGTGCGCCATGCTTTTGGAGGGTGGTGCCTGCATGACGCCGCGCCCAAGTGAGGGACGGATACTAACCTGCATAATGCCCCTCCAGTACATCAATCGCTTCGCAATAGCCATCGGTGCCGTGCCCGATAATGTGCCCGATACAGGCCGCGCGAAGGTAACTGACCTGACGGAACTCCTCGCGACGGCTCACATCGGAAATATGAACTTCCACCGCAGGCGTGCCGACCGCTTTTAAGGCATCAAGCAAAGCGATGGAGGTGTGGGTATAGGCGCCGGGATTGATGACAATGCCGTCATACACCCGATAGGTCGACTGGATGGCGTCCACTAAATCGCCCTCATGATTGGATTGATAAAAATCTACGGTATGAGTTTTGGCATAGGTGCGAATCTTGTCGCACAGACTGTCATAGGTTTCCTTGCCGTAAATGTCCGGCTCGCGCAACCCCAACAGGTTGAGGTTGGGGCCGTTAATTACTAAAATCTTCATCGGTAATCCTCGATTATCATATTGGCCACCTGCGCAATGCCGGCATTGGCATGGATGTGGCGGTCGCTGGTTTTCAGATAGAGCGGATAGCGCTCACGGTAACGCGTTTGCATCGCCTCCACCGATGATGCGGTGGGACGGTCAGCGGTAGGCATTAAGTTTTCAAGCGAACGATCCAGAAAATAAATACGCCCGTTCTTTTTGAGATATCGAATGTTCTCGGTACTCAGAATGGCACCGCCGCCCGTGGCGATCACGCACCCGTTACGCCCCGATAATTTACGAATGGTCTGTGCCTCATAACGGCGAAAGGCGGCCTCGCCCTCCTGCTCAAAAATCTCAGGGATCGAGCGCCCCACCGTCTTGACCAATTCTTGATCGGCATCGATAAAGGGTCGTCCCAGCGCCTCGGCTACGGAACGCCCCACGGTGGTTTTCCCGCTGGCGGGCATACCAATCAGTACGATATTGGTCTTGATATTCTCCACCTGCCGCACAATCTGCTGCGCACGGGTGGAGTCAATGGTCTTGTCAAAAAAATGCTCGGCGGCACGAATGGCTTGGGTCGCCAGCATCAGCATCCCGCCGCAATGGGGAATGCCTAAGCCTTCCGCCCGTTGCAACAGATCGGTGCGCAAGGGATTATATACCACATCAATCACCGCCTGCAACTTCGGGAAATCGGCCGGATCGGCAGCGAAGCCGTCAATATTCGGATACATTCCGCAAGGGGTGGTGTTGATTAGCATCTGCGCATCATAGGGTAGGGCGTTGTAGCCGACCACACCCTCACGAGGGGTACGCCCCGCGATGACAATCTCGGCAGCGTGCATGGCGCGTAAAACCGCTACCGCCGTCTTGCAGGTGCCGCCCGTGCCTAAGATGAGCACTTTCTTGCCCTTGGGATCTACTCCCGTATGTTCAATTAATGCTTTCAGCCCCGCAAAATCGGTGTTGTAGCCGTACAGTTTGCCGCCGCGGTTAACAACGGTGTTGACCGCGCCGATCGCACGGGCTGCCTCGTCGATCTCGTCGCAAAAAGGAATGACCGTTTCTTTGTAAGGAATGGTCACATTGATGGCCGAAAATTCCCGCTTTTCCAAAAAGGAGGCCACGGCATCGGGCGCCAGTTCCGTAAGTTCATAAGGATAGTTCCCGATACAGGCGTGAATTTCGGGGGAGAAACTGTGCCCCAGTTTTTCTCCGATCAGTCCGTAGGTCATGGGGTCACCAACCAATCGGTGCCAAACCGCGCGGCCAGCATATCGCAAAGAGTAATGGCCGTTGCACATTCCACTACCACACGCGCGCGGTGCACAATGGCCGGGTCATGCCGTCCCGTCACCGCCAGCGTTTTTTCGGTGTGATTCTTAAAATCGACCGTCTGTTGCTCCTTGGCAATCGACGGCGTAGGTTTTACCGCGCAGGAAAAGCGCAGGGGACTGCCGTCGGTAATGCCGCCGCACACCCCGCCCAAATGATTGGTCAGCGGCGCAATGCCCGCTTCCGTCACGCCTAAGGCATCGTTGGTCTGGGAGCCGCGTTTGTTACTTAAGGAAAACCCGTCGCCAAAGGATACGCCCTTGATGGCGGGAACGGAAAAGAGCATATGAGCCAGTTGGCTCTCTACGCTGTCAAAAAAGGGTTCTCCGACTCCGCAGGGCAGCCCGACAACAACCGTTTCCAGTATGCCGCCCACGCTGTCACCCTCATTTTTTGCCTTTATAATGGCATCCTGCATCCGCACGGCCGCCGCATCGTCCAATACGGCAAAATCCAGCCCGTCCAGTTTCTCCATATCCGATGGTAAATCGGCAAAATCACGGTCGTAAATGCCCGCACAGGCGGCGATATGGGAAGAAATGCGGATGCCCTTTTTGGTCAGCGCGGCACGGCAAAGCGCGCCCGCTACCGTGAGCGCGGCGGTAATGCGCCCCGAAAAGTGGCCGCCGCCCCGATAGTCCTGAAATCCGTGGTACTTGCATTGTGCCGTCCAGTCGGCATGACCGGGACGAGCGGTAGTCGCCATCGCCCCGTAGTCGCGCGAACGGGTATCCTGATTGCGAATGACAAAGGTAATGGGCGTGCCCGTCGTATAGCCGTTAAAGACCCCCGAAAGGATCTCATAGGCATCGGCTTCCTGACGGGCGGTGGAAATGGCGCCATGAGGACGGCGACGGGAGAGCGCCGCGCGCAGATCGTCATCCGACACCGCAATGCCGGGCGCCAGTCCTGCCAGTATGGCGGTCAGGGCAGGGCCGTGGCTCTCGCCCGCAATGGTGAGGGTCACGCTTTGTCCGTAGGTGGCTTTCATGAAAAATACTCCTTTAAGTATTGTTGTAGTTTATCCATGCTCCACGACTCAAAAGCAAAGGAACCGATGGCCGATACCGTCACCACCGATACCCCCGTTGCCGTGGCCTTTTTATCGTGCTCAGCGGCGGCAAAGAGTGTGGCAGGCTCACCCGTCCAGTCGGTGGGCAGATGATACCGCTCCAGTACCGCGGCCACACGGGAGCGAACTTCGGGCGCGCACAGCGGCAGCATCCCCATGGCGACACATTCGCCGTGTAGATACCCGCCTTGGCTTTCCATGGCGTGCCCAATGGTGTGTCCGAAATTGAGCACCTTGCGCAGTCCCGCCTCTTTTTCATCTTCCTCAACGACCCGCCGCTTGCATTGCAGGGAGCGGTAGATGATCTCCTCCATCGGCGGTTGGTCGGTTTCGAGAGCGGCAAAAAAGTCGGCATCAAAGGTAATGGCCATCTTGATGACCTCGGCCATGCCCGATGCTACCTGACGGGCATCGAGGGTGGATAACGTGTCGGGGTCGATCAGCACGGCAGAGGGCTGATAAAAAGCCCCCAAAATATTCTTCAGTCCTTCAAAGTTCACCGCCACTTTGCCCCCGATGGAAGAATCGACCTGCGAGAGTAGGGTGGTGGGAATGTTATAAAAGTCAATGCCTCGCATATAGGAGGCGGCGGCAAATCCCGCCAGATCGCCGACCACACCGCCGCCCACCGCCACTACGCAGTCCTTGCGGGTGAAGTTTTCTTGCAACATGGTGCGGCAAAGGGTTTCAAAGGTGGCCAGACTCTTGTGCGCCTCGCCCTGTTCGATGGTAACGATCATAGGCGATTGGCACTGGTCGGCAATCGTTTGCGCGTACCCAGCGGGTACGCCCGTATCGGTCACGATCAGCACACGGCGGCGCAAATTCAGAAGTTGAGAAGCACGGGCAAGCGCCCCGCGCTCAATGGTAATATCATAGGATTGATGGGGCAGAGTGACGGTTAAGGTCATAACACACCTCACAGTTTGGTTTGATGGGAAAAACGGCCGACAATGCGGAGTTTATCACATACTTGGGAGAGTTCCTGCATCATCCGCTGTCCCTGTTCGGTCTTGGTATTGCCGTCGGCTTCCACATAGAAATAGTACTGCCACAGCAGTTCTTTCATGGGACGGGAGCGCAGGGTGCGCATGTTAAAGCCGCAATCACCGATAATCTGAATGGCTTTGGCCAGCGCGCCCGCCTCGTTGCGAACGGTAAAGACTAAGATAAATTGGTCATCCCGCGCGCCTGCCGAATCCTCTTCCACGCGGGAAAAGACGGCAAAACGGGTGGTGTTGGTACTGCTTTCATTAATATGGGTCTCCAAAACTTTCAGCCCATACAGTTCAGCCGTATCACGGCTGGCAATGGCGGCGATATGCGGATCGCCCTTTTCCAGCAATTTCTTAGCCGCCACGGCGGTATTGGACGCCGAACGCGCCTCAAAATGATTGCGGTCTATGTACTTGGCACATTGCGCCAAGGCCTGCGGATGAGAAATGACGGTGGTGATGTCATCACGATTCGCCTCAGGCAAGCCCAGCAGATTATGGGTGATCTCCAGTTCATAAATGCCGTTGACATACAGCGGTCCCGAAAAGAGCAGATCTACCACCTGAGACACTTCACCCGCATAACTGTTCTCAATCGGCAATACGGCACAGTCGCAGTCGCCGTTGACCACCGCCTGATAAGCCTCTCCGAAACTCTCAAAGGACAGTTTCTCGGCATCGGCAAAGATCTTGCGGGCGGCAATGTAGGCAAAGGCACCCTCTACGCCGCAGTAGGCTACCTTTAGGCCATGTTGCAGTTGATGCTGGTACCGACGGGACAGGCTCATGTTGTTGCGCAGGAAATTGACATAGAAACTGCGCAAGGTTTCATCCTCGACCAAGGTGGAATTGCGGGCAATCACCTGCTCCTCACGGGCGGCATCCAGCACGGGTAATCCATGCTCGATCTTATATTCGCTCACCTGCTGTACCGCCTGCATGCGCTGTACGAACAGGTCGGCCATCTGCTTGTCAATGGTATTGATGGATTGACGGGCTTGTTCTAATTTATTCATGGATAAACTCCTTTGCTAATTGCTCAAAGGCCGGCAGGGCACGGCGAATGGTATCGGTATCGACACAATAGGAAATGCGTAGATACCCTGCCACCCCAAAACTGTCCGACGGCACTAACAACAGTTCATATTTCTTGGCCGCTTCCGAAAAGGCACGGGCATCGGCAATGGGGGACTTGACAAAAAGATAAAAGGCCCCGTCGGGTCGAACCACCGTAAAGCCCATATCGGTCAGCGCCCCGCAGAGTAGATCGCGGTTTTTCTTGTAGATGCTCAGATCACCCGTCTGTCCCGACACATGGGGAAGCAGACGCTGGAACAGGGCAGGGGCGCAGACAAATCCAAGCGCCCGTCCCGCCCCGCACAGAGAGGCGTACACGCCCTGCCAATCTTCACAAGCGGGATTGACCAGCAGATAGCCAATGCGCTCACCGGGCAAGGAGAGGGACTTACTGTAAGAATAACAAACGATGGTATTTTCATAGTAGTTGGGCAAAAACGGCACCTGCACTCCGTCGTATACCAACTCCCGATAGGGCTCGTCGGCAATCAGATAAATCGGATGCCCAAAATCTCTCTGTGCCTTTCTTAAAAGATCTGCCAACCGCTCGATCGGCTCGGCACGGTATACCACACCCGACGGATTGTTGGGGGAATTGAGAATGATCGCCGCCGTCTTGTCGGTAATGGCCGCGGCAATGCCCTCAAGATTCAGGTCAAAATCAGGCTCAACACCCGCCACCGTTACGGGCACCCCGCCCGCCGTTTCAATAAATACAGGATATTCGGGGAAATAGGGCGCAGGCACGATCACCTCTTGTCCGTCTTCCACCAAGGCCGAAAGCGCAATGGTCAAAGAGGCCGCCGCCCCGCAGGTCAGATACAGATGCTCGGCACCAATCGCCGTGCCAAACCGCCGATTGAGATCATCAGCGATAGAGGCACGCACCGCAGGATCGCCCGATGCCGAGGTGTACCCGTGAAGGAAAAGCGGATCGCCCGCCAACAACTCCTGCAAGGTAGCCGTCACCGTCGGTGGGGTCGGGATGCTCGGATTGCCAATGCTAAAATCAAAAACATGATCGGCACCGATCTCCGCCTTGCGCTTCATCCCATATTCAAATAATTCACGAATCTCCGAACGGTGTTCGCCCAAACGCCGCATCCGCGTCCGATCCATAACTTTCTCCTTTTGGTTAACATTGTTAACCTCTTATGATATACTATTATTATACTAAAAAATCCGCTGTTGTCAACTATATTTAGATATGGTATACTGAAAATGAGGTGAGAACATGGAATCCTATACCGTAAGAGAACAACTGATCACCGCAGGCATCGTCGAACTGGAAGCCCACGGCATGGCCGACTTTTCCCTGCGCCGCGTCGCCGCCGCCTGCAACCTGTCCTGCGCCGCCCCCTATAAGCATTTTAAGGGCAAGGAAGACCTGATCGAGGCCATCTTCGCCCATATCCATACCCAACTCGAATTGTTGCTCCGCCAGATCCGTCAGGTACACCCCGACCCCAAGGAGCAACTGGTCGAGAGCTGTCTGGCCTATATCCGTTTCTGCATCGCCAACCCTCATTTCCGAGCTGTACTCATGCTCTCCGGCCGCCGCCTGCCATTGGCCGACACCGTCGAGCGCCTGATACCCCAATGCCTGCCCAACCTCTCACCACAAGAGCGGCAGGACAAAGGCTTCTGCATCCGCTCGGTCGCCTACGGCGCCACCCTCATGTTGGAAAGCGGCGAACTCGACTACGACGACCAAACCATGTCCCGCATCAAACAAAGCCTAATCAACCAACTCCAATAAAAAATGCCACCCGATCGGGTGGCATTTCTTTTATTTGTTTTGAATGAGGGTGTCGATGCTGACGTTGCGGGAGTGCTGAATGGGCTGCCAAGTAAACTTACGGTTGACCATGATCAGGCAGTTGATGGGGATCCACGAGAGGATGAACAGGGTAAAAAGCAGCATGCCGCTCGGGGTCTCCTTGGCCGAATGGCCGTTGAGCTTCAGGATCAAAGCGCAAACGACGAGGCCGCAGACAAAGGTCAGTCCGAAGAGCAACCAGCCGTAGGCGAAGACATACGAGAAAATGTCGTCGAGCTGAATGCCCATCAGCGGGAAGCACATCAGCAGAACCGTCATGGCTACCGAAACAACCTGTACGATGGGCGCCGAGTAGTTAAACGCCATATCGAGGCAGGACACACGGCCGGTCTTGAAGAAGGTCTTGAACAGTTTGCGAACATAGCTCATCCAGCATTGCAGGTTGCCCAGCGACCAGCGCTTGCGCTGACGGAAGGACACGCCGAAGTTGGTGGGCTGTTCGTCGTAGGTCACGGCTTCTTCCACATATTCGATCTTAACGCCGTTAATGGCGCAGATGCCGGTGTATTCCACATCTTCGGTCATGGTGTGCGCATCAAAGCCGGTGATGGCCAGCGCTTCCTTGGTTACCATGAAACCGGTGCCGTTGATGGAGGCCGAAAGCCCCACACGGGAACGGGCACGGTTGAAGAAGAAGTTTTGCAGATAGTAGAACATCGAATAGCCGGCGCTGATCCAGTTGTCGGCCAAGTTCTTGCTGTCACGCTTACACTGGGCAACCTTGGCGCCGCAGTTCATGGCGTGGTTCATGTGACGCAGATAATCGGGATGCACAATGTTGTCGGCATCAAAAATGATAAACGCATCAATATCTTCGCGCTTGGTGTATTCTTCAAAGACCAGTTTGAGTACGTCACCCTTGGATTTTACGGTGTTGGGGCATTTGATGACCTCACTGCCGTGGCGGCGGGCGACATATTCGGTGTTATCGGTGCAGTTGTTCACCGCCGTGTAGATGGTGAAGTGATCGCGATCGTAGTTCTGATTGTTCAGAGAATCGATCAGATTGCCGATAACCTCCGCCTCATTACGGGCGGCGATGATGATAGCAAAGTTATTTTTCTTTTCGGTGTCAGACGGAGCGGTTTTCTTAGGGGCGGGAATGAAGGCCCACAGGCCGGTGAGAGCAAAGTACAGACCGTAGATCAGGGTTGCAATCAAAAGGACATAATACAAAATGACCATAGTTGTTCTCCTTTCCGTTTGGCAGTTTTACCGAACGATATTATACCATTAAATTAGATTCTTTCAATGAATAATTTATGAGTATTATTATTTTGGTCAATTTCCTAACAAAAACATCAAAATTCCAAAGGGAAATTGACGGAAATGTGCACAAAATCAGATAAATTATGTCAGAATTGTAAGAGTTTGGACATAAACTATTCACAAATAAAAATTCGACCCGCTATACGGATCGAATTTTTCATATATTTTATACGATTTGTTTTAGGAATTGACTTCCATGGCAATCTTATACAGCCGCTCATTGATCTTTTTGGGCAGGCCAATGCCGTCGGCCAGGTTAATATCCTTGATCTTGCCTTCTTTGGTGACGATCATGCGGTTCTTCTCTCCGCTGGCGGTCAGCGCGATGGCATGATAGCCCATACGGGAAGCGGAAGTACGGTCACGGGAGGTGGGGGAGCCGCCGCGCTGTACGTAACCGAGGATGGAAACCTTGGTTTCAATGCCGGTAGTCTCCTCAATTTTTTTGGCCAGTTCCGCCGAACCGCCCACGCCCTCAGCGACCAAAATGATAAAGTGCTTCTTGCCGGTACGGGTGGTGGTGGTAATGCGGTCAATGACATCCCGCTGGAAATCGTGGGGAATCTCAGGAATCAAAATGGTGGTAGCGCCAACGGCCAATCCGGCGTGAAGAGCTACAAAACCGCAGGAGCGCCCCATAACCTCAACCACCGTGCAACGGTCGTGAGACTGGGAGGTGTCACGGATCTTGTCAACCATCTCGGTAACGGTGTTGATGGTGGTGTCAAAACCTAAGCAGTAGTCGGTTGCGCCGATGTCGTTATCAATGGTGGCAGGCAGGCACATGACATTGATGCCTCGCTTGGATAGTTCATGAGCGCCGCGGAAGGTACCGTCGCCGCCGATGCAGACCAGCGCCGCCAGATTATGCTTGCGGCAGACCTCGGCTGCGCGGTCGCGCCCCTCATCGGTCATCATTTCCTTGCAACGGGCAGTGTAGAGAAAAGTGCCGCCGCGATGGATGATATCGGAAACCGAACGGGAGTTCATGTTAATATAATTGTCCTCAATCAGTCCCTTGTAGCCGCGGATAAAGCCGACAACGCTGTAGCCGTGGGCGATACCGGCACGCACAACGGCACGGATAGCCGCATTCATGCCGGGGGCGTCACCGCCGCTGGTGAGAACGCCAATAGTAGAAGGTTTGTTGCTGTTCATTTTTGGATCTCCTTTTTGCTTGCTTTTCTTCTTATATAATATAGTATATTATTTAATAACGACATTTGACCCGCCCAGTCGCTCACGCAATTCATCAATCAATTCCTGCGAGATGCAGACGGGATTGGCATAACGGTAGTATTTCTGAGCACCGAGGAAATAGAAGATGACTTCGCCCTGACCCGGGGATGCCAATAGCATATCCTTGACCTCACGTTCCAACTGCGTATCCGACTCATCCAGACGGATAAACATCTTGTCGGTCACGCTGTTTTCTACGTGGATGTGCTCAATGGTATCGCAGATGATCTTGGGCTCTTCCTCGTCCCGCATGCTCACACGCCCCCGCACCATCACCGGCGCATCGGGCACGAGCATCGACTGGAACTTCTCACGCACCGTCGGGAAGACGATCACCTCAGCCGAACCGGTCAGGTCTTCCAAGGTAATAAAGGACATGGTCGCCTCGGTCTTGGTCAACTTGTTCACCAAGCGGGAAATGATACCCGCCACCGTGATCTTCTGTCCGTCCCGCACCTGATAGGAGCCGTCCTCATCCGCTTGGAATGCGCTGAGCTTGGGTAATCCCAATTTCTGCACCGCATCCCGATACTCGCTCATCGGGTGTCCCGTCAAGTACATACCGGCGCTCTCCTTTTCCAATTGCAACAAGGTCTTTTGATCAAATTCCTCGCACATTTGGTACATCTCGGTCTCGGCCTCTTCAAAATCGTCTCCGAACAGGCTGAGCTGCCCGACAATATTGGCCTTACGCTCGCCCGCAATCGAGTTCATCATGCTCTCGTAACTGCGCAGCAGCGTTTGTCGGTTTATCCCCAACGAGTCAAAAGCGCCGCACTTGATGAGCGACTCAACGACGCGCTTGTTTACGTCGCCATCCGCCATGCGCTTGAGAAAATCATACATCGATTTGAACGGACCATGCGCCTCACGCTCGGCCACGACCCCGTCAATGCAGGCTTTGCCGATACCCTTGATGGCTACCAGACCGTAACGCACCTCGTGACCATTGGAGGTAAAGCCCGAATAGGACTGGTTGATGTCGGGCGGCAATACCTTAAGCCCTAAGGATAGACATTCCTCTCGGAACAGGGCAACCTTGTCGGTACTGTCAATGACGCTGGTCATCAAAGCGGCCATATATTGACCGGGATAATGCCGCTTGAGATAGGCTGTCTTGTAGGTGACATCGGCATAGCAGGCGGCGTGGGATTTGTTAAAGGCGTACTTGGCAAACTCGGCCATGTCGGCATAAATCTTGTTGGCTACCTCTTCGGGAATCCCGTTGGCCAAACAGCCCGGCACAACCACATTGCCGTCCTTGTCTTTCATGCCGTGCACAAAGATCTGCCGCTCTTCCTCCATCTTATCGGCCTTTTTCTTGGCCATGAAACGGCGAACCAAGTCGGCACGACCGTAACTGTACCCCGCCAACAATCGTACCATTTGCATAACCTGCTCTTGGTAGACCATGCAGCCGTAGGTAACGTCCAAAATACCCTTGAGCAGAGGATGATCATACTCTACGGTTTCGGGATGCCGCTTGCCTTCAATGTAGCGGGGAATGGAATCCATCGGACCGGGTCGATAGAGGGAAATGACGGCGATAACGTCTTCAATGTTCTGCGGTTGTAACTCGGCCAGCACCCGCTTCATGCCCGGACTTTCCAACTGGAACACGCCCGTCGTTTCGCCCTTGGATAGCATATCGTAGGTCGGCTTGTCGTCATATTCCATCATAATCGCCGGATCAAAATCGGGCTCAGTTCGGTGAATATCATCAATGGCATCTTGAATTACCGTCAGGTTCCGAAGCCCTAAGAAGTCCATCTTCAACAGCCCTAAGTGCTCCACCGTGTCCTTGGGATACTGGGTCACGACCGACGAATCGCTTACGTGAAGCGGTACGTAATCAGAAACCGGCTTGTTGGTGATCACAACACCCGCCGCGTGCATACCCGTCTGGCGGGGCGAACCCTCTAACATGATGGCGGTGTCGACCAGTTTGCGTACCCGCGGATCTTCATCGTAGAGTTTCTTTAGGTCGGGGTTAACGTCCAAGGCTTTCGGAATGGTCATCTTCAGGTCATCGTTCGGGATCAGTTTGGCCACCGCATCGCACTCGCCGTAGGAATAGCCCAAAGCCCGTCCTACGTCGCGCACGGCACTGCGCGCCTTCATCAAACCAAAGGTCACGATCTGGCAAACATGATCCGCCCCGTATTTCTCAATAACATAGTCGATAACCTCGCCCCGTCGCTCGGTGCAAAAGTCAATATCAATATCGGGCATCGACACACGCTCGGGATTGAGGAATCGCTCAAAGAACAAGGAGAAGCGCACCGGGTCAATGTCGGTAATGCCAAGGGTGTAGGCAACCACCGCACCCGCCGCCGAACCGCGCCCCGGTCCCACCGGAATTCCCTGCGACTTGGCATGATTGATAAAGTCCCATACGATTAAGAAGTAGTCCACAAACCCCATCTGATTGATGGTGTCTAATTCAAACTTTAACTGCTTTCGTAACTCATCGGTCACGGGATGATAACGCCGCTCCAAGCCCTGCTCACACAGCATGGTCAGGTACTCAAAGTGATCCATGTTGTCGGGCGTCTGGAAATTGGGCAGGTGACGGGAATTGAAATCAAACTCCACGTTGCAACGCGCCGCAATCTCATCGGTAATCGAAATGGCCTCGGGCAGTTCTGAGAAGAGATGGGACATCTCTTCGGTAGACTTGACGTAAAACTCGTCCGTCCCGAAATCCATGCCGCTGCCCTCGTCTACCGTGTGGTTGGTCTGTATACAGAGCAACACCTTTTGGGCATAGGCGTTTTCACGGGTCAGATAATGGGCATCGTTGGTGGCTACCAGCGGCACGTCCAAGTCACGGGACAGCCGTACCAAACCGGCATTGACCGTCTGCTGCTCCTGCAAGCCGTGATCCTGAATCTCTAAATAGAAATTCTCTTTGCCGAATATATCGATGTAATTAAGAGCAATCTTTTTCGCCTCGTCATAGTTGCCGTGCAACAACTCACGGGGAATCTCGCCCGATAAACAGGCCGATAAACAGATCAATCCCTCATGATACTCCCGCAATAACTCCTCGTCAACACGTGGCTTAATGTAAAAGCCCTCGGTAAAGGAACGGGACACCATCTTGCACAGATTGTGATACCCCACATTATCCTTGCAAAGCAAAACCAGATGGGAATAACTATAGTTGGGACCGCGGTGCTTGTCCGAGCGGTGTCCGGGCGCCTTGTAAACCTCACACCCGATAATCGGGCGAATCCCCTCGGCGTGACAAGCCTCGTAAAAATCAATGCATCCGTACATCACGCCATGGTCGGTAATGGCGCAGGCCGTCTGCCCCATGGCTTTTACCTGCTTCACCAGATCCTTGATCTTGCAGGCACCGTCAAGGAGGCTGTATTCGGTATGGATATGTAGGTGAGTAAATCCGGGCATATACACCCTCCTTTACTTAAGATAGTCTTTGAGTTTCTTTAAGCGCCGAGCCACCGCACTCTTGGATACGGGCGGATCGCAGCACTCCCCGATCTCGGTCAGCGACAGTTCGGGGTTCTCTAAGCGCAGTTGCGCACATTCCTTGACCTCAGCCGGCAGGCGAGGGAAGAGCCCAATGGAAATTAACGCCTTAATGTCAGCCAACTGGGCGTGCGCCGCTTCCACCTGCTTGTCGGCATTGGCGGCATCGCAGTTGCCTCGCCGATTAATGGAAGAACGGACATCCTTTTCAATCTTGGTATTCATCAGTGCAAAGGCGCAAGAAGTCGCTCCCATGAGAGAAAGCAAATCTTCCATGCTCTCGCTGTCCCGATAATAGCAAATAAAACGATTGCCTCGATCGGACATCGCCGCCGGATACCCCATCTCGGCTAGGAATAAACTTAGGTTATAGGCCGCTTGGGCGTCCCGCACAATGAACTCCATCTGGTAACTCTTTTGCGGATCGGAGATGCGCCCCGCCCCCAAAAAAGCCCCCCGTAGAAAAGCGGTGCGGCAACATTCTTTATGCAGAAAACGCCGATCGGGTCGCCCCATCGGTCCCAACCCGTAAGCGGTATAAATGGGGTCGGGCGCAGAAATGTCTAAATAATAGAAAAATCCTTTGACCGTCTTGGTGATCTTCACGGTGGGCGTAATGCCGAACCGCTCCTTAATGGCCTGTTCAATAAAACCGTACAACGCCGCACTCTCGGTGCGCAAGGTCAACTTGTCCTTGCTTTGCTTGGTGCCCAACCACAGGGCGGCGCACAACTTGGCATCCCGACAGCAGGCCGACTCGGACACCGCCGCAATCTCGGTTTTTGCCTGTTGACAAAAACTCATGAGGAGATCCCCAATTCTCGATGGAACACCTCAATGTCCTTGCCGCCTAAGCGCAGGTCACGCGCCAGCCGTTCGGTCATGGCCACCGAGCGGTGTTGCCCGCCCGTGCACCCGATGCCCACACACAGGGAGGCACGCCCCTCTTTGTTGAGAAGAGGCAGCATGGTCAGGATCAACTGCTCGATGCGCTCGCATAAATCTTCGGCCTGCGGAAAGGAAAAGACATACTCGGACACCGTCTTCTCCAGCCCCGTCCGATTCTTGAAATCTTTGATGTAAAAGGGATTGGGTAAGCCTCGCATATCGAAAACCATGTCACATTCGGGCGGTAACCCGTTCTTGTAGCCAAAGGACAGGATCCGAATCGAGGTATCGTGTGTCTTGCCTAACAGATAGGAACTGAGCAGACTGCGTAATTGCCCGATGGTGGTGGTCGAGGTATCGATAATATAATCGCTGACCTCTAACATGGGAAGGAGCATCTTTCTTTCATTCTCGATAATCTGCTCAATGGTGCCGTCCATCCGTCCCGACAACGGGTGCGGGCGGCGGGACTCCTTGTAACGCCGTATGATCACCGGCGTTGCCGCGTCGAAAAAGACAACACGGCAGTTGACCCGCTCATCTCGTTTGAGGGTGCGGATCATGGACAGTAAACTGGCAAAATTGTCCGACGAGCGCACGTCAGCGCCGATGGCCACGCGAGCCATCTTTTCGTCACTCTTCAAGCACAGATCCACAAAAACGGGGATCAGTTCAGGCGGCATATTATCCACACAATAGAAATCAATATCCTCGATCAGGTTCAGTGCTTTTGATTTTCCCGCACCGGACAGTCCGGTGACAACAACCAGTTCCATATTCTTATCCTAAAAATTTAATTTCCGGCTCCAACTCTACGCCGAATTTTTCCTGTACTTCATTTTTTATCACATTTACCAGCTCCAGCACATCGGTCGCCTTCGCCCCGCCCACATTCACAATGAATCCGGCATGCTTGGTGCTCACCTGCGCTCCGCCGACCTGCCGGCCCTTCAGCCCGCAGTCCTCAATCAACTTGCCGGCAAAACAGCCCTCAGGCCGTTTGAATGTACTGCCTGCGCTGGGCATTTCCAGCGGTTGTTTCTCTTTACGCGCCTGCGTATATTGTTTCATCAGATCAACAATGGCCGCCTCATCGCCTGCCGTCAGTTGCAAACGGGTCTTAACAATGATGTGACGGGTATCCTTAAAACAGGAGGTGCGATAGCCAAACTGATGGGCATCGCCCTCGACGGTGCACAGATTTCCTTCTTCATCCACATACTCGGTGGCGGTGATAACGTTGTTCATCTGCCGATTGTAGGCGCCGGCGTTCATGTAAACGGCACCGCCGATACTGCCGGGAATACCAAAGGCAAATTCCAGCCCTGTCAATCCATAGTTTTTGGCGATGGTCGCCACCCGCGAAAGGGGGGCGCCCGCCCAGGCTTCAATGGCGCCGTGGTTGCCTACCGTGATGCGATGCATCCGATCGGTCATGATCACCAGCCCCCGAATTCCGCTGTCCGATACCAAGATGTTCGAACCGTTACCCAAGGCGGTATAGGGGATGTTGTGGGTACGGCAAATGCGTACCAGATCGCAGATCTCCCGCCGACGGGTGGGGTAGACCATCAAATCGGCAGGACCGCCGATCTGAAAGGTGGTATGGCGGCTCATTGGTTCGCTGACTAAATAAAATAAATCGTTATAAACTAAATAATCCAGAATAGGTTTGAGGTTTGTCATGATAGTCTCCGATTAGATCTCCAGATTTCCCATAATGCGTTCGTTGAGTTCCTTAGCGGCGTTGTAGCCCAGCCACTTTTGCTGTTGGTTCATGGCGGCTACCTCTACGACCACGGCCAGATTTCGACCGGGGCGTACCGGAACGGTCAGCATCGGTATGTTCAGTCCTAAGATCTCGGTGGTGTAGTTTTCCAGTCCCATACGGTCATAGTGCTTATTCTCCACCCATTGCTCCAGCTCGATCACCAGATCGATCTTGCTTACCTCTTTCACGGCCGAAATGCCGAACAGGTTGTGCACGTCGACCACGCCGATGCCGCGCAATTCAATGAAGTGGCGAATGACGGGCGGGGCGCTGCCAAGCAGGGTGATGTTGGATACCCGCTTGATCTCCACCGCATCGTCGGCGACCAGAGAATGGCCGCGCTTGATCAGTTCAATGGCCGTTTCGCTCTTGCCGATCCCCGAATCGCCGCGAAGCAACACGCCCACGCCGTAGACTTCCACCAGCACCCCGTGAATGGTGATGCGGGGGCATAATTCTTTGTTGAGAAAGGCGTTGAGGGAAGAGATAATAAAACTGGTCGCTTCCGAACTGACCGCCAAGGGCACGCCGAATTCCTCGGCGAACTCCCGCATTTCGGGGAAGGGGCGCTGGCCGCGGGCAATGATGACCAGCGGCACATTTTGGGCAAAGACATGGCGAATGGCTTGGCGCCGTGCTTCGGGAGAGAGAGTTTCTAAGTAGGCCATCTCCACCCGCCCAAACAACTGGATGCGTAGATTATCAAAGTGTTCGGAAAATCCGGTCAGCATCAGGGCCGGACGGTTGATATCGGTGCTGGAGATGGGCTTCTCAAACCCACCGCGGGGCATGTAGGCAATTTCTAAGTCCAGTTCCCGAAAAATATCCTTGACCGGCAGGGTGTATTTGGTGTTCATGGGTGCACGACCCCCTTATATATACTATAGTTATCATATTATACTATATTAAATCGCGAGATACAATTCTTTTTTTGCAGAATTTGAAAAAAAGTGTTGCATTTTTTTCATAGGTGTGCTATTATAATTTGGCTATTAAAGAGACCGAGGAGGTGTGTCAAATGGCAAAGTGTGAAGTTTGCGGAAAAGCGATCGTGTTCGGAAACAACGTTTCCCACTCTCACAGACGCAGCAACAGAGCGTATAAGCCCAACGTTCAGCGTGTTAAGGCTGTCGTTGACGGTAAGACGACCCATATCTATGCCTGCACCAGATGCCTGCGCGCCGGTAAGGTAACCCGCGCCATCTGATTTTGGAACTGATAGGAAATAGCGAGGGAGACCCCCTCGCTTTTTGCTCGTGTGCTTGAAATGAAAAAGAGCGGATTTCCTCGGAAATCCGCTCATTTCTTATGTACTTATTTTACCGTTTCCCAATCTTTGAGGAAGCGGGCGATACCGATATCGGTTAAGGGATGTTTTACCATCTGCTCAATAACCTTGTAAGGTACGGTAGCGATATCAGCACCAACCTTGGCGCACTCGGTTACATGAACACTGGTGCGGATGGAGGCGGCGATGATCTCCGACTCAATGCCGTAGATGGCAAAGATGTCAGCAATGTCGGCTACCAACTGTACGCCGTCCCAGTCGATATCGTCTACACGGCCGACGAAGGGGGAAACATAGGTAGCGCCGGCCTTGGCGGCAAGCAGAGCTTGTGCGGCCGAGAAAATCAGGGTAACATTCGTCTTGATCCCTTTATCGGTGAGCATCTTGCAGGCTTTCAGACCCTCGGTGCACATCGGCAGTTTGATAACAATGTTAGGATTATCGATCTTCTTGAGCAACTCCTCAGCCTCGGCTACCATCGCGTTGGCTTCCAGAGAAATCACTTCGGCAGAAATCGGGCCGTCCACAATGGAGGCGATCTCCTTGACTACCTCAACGAAGTCGCGGCCTTCCTTGGCGATCAGAGAGGGGTTGGTGGTAACGCCGCAGATGACGCCCAGTTCATTGGCCTTGCGGATTTCGTCCACATTTGCCGTGTCGATAAAGAATTTCATGACAGTTCTCCTTTATTTTATGTGTATTTATAGCATGATTATAGCATACTTCATCTTAAAATCAAGCCATACGGTTAAAATCTATGTTATTTGTGCAGCAATTTCTTAAAAATCCAGCCCCGCATCTGGTTGGGAATGAGGGCAATCACGAATTGAACCAGCAAGGTGTAATAATAATCTATCGTGCTGATATAGCCTGTCTCACGGACCTTTTTGCGCCCCGTCTTATATTTCTTGAAGTAGGCAAATCCGCCCCGCCGTTCAAACATATCTCGACCGATGCGTGCATATACTAAGTAATCATCCACGTTTTTAAAGGTAGCGCCCGTCAAGATCATGCGAACCCACAGATAGGTGTCCTCCATCAGCAGGCAGGACTGATAGTTTCCTGCCGCCAGTACCTTGGATTTTTTATACATGACGGTCATGTGATTGACGCCGTCCCGCCGTTTTTGATAGTCTTTAATCTCGCTGTCGGTCAGCGGTACCCGCCGCCGTGTCACAATGTGTGACGGGTCATCTTCAAACTCAATGATGTGGCTGCCGCACACATCCAAGTCGGGATCCTGCTCAAACTCCGATAATTGTCTCTCAAACCGATCTTTGCGGCAAATATCGTCGGTATCCATACGGGCGATCAATTCGTTTCTGCAATGCAAAATACCCTCCGCAAGGGCTAATCCCAATCCTCGGTTGGTTTCCAGTGGTACGATGGTATATAAAGAGGGATCTTGTGCCGTATACTCGCCAAGCGCCTGCTCCAATTCTTCGGTGATCGGGCCGTCTTTGACGATGACAATCTGCTCAGGACGGACGGTTTGTGTTAAAATACTGTTCATGCAGGCCTTGAAATACTCCGGTTTTTCCTTGATATACAAGGACATGAGAACAGAAAATTTTTCAGTCATGACATTGATTCTCCCGTAAACGATTATTGGTGGTTCGTATCGGAATACTCCTTGCCCAGTACGGCTAATACCGTTTTGAACATCACGCCCAGATCCGACCAAAAGGTAAAGGTTTGGATCTGGCGCAGATTGTAGTGCATTTTATCGGGTAAAATATCCTCAATGTAGGTCTTGTCCGCATCCGAGGCCTGATTGAGCAATTCATCCTCATCTTTATAGTAGATGCTGGCCAGACTGGTAATGCCGGCAGGGAGCAGGAATGTGGCCTGCATCTCGTCGGTGTAATGCTCGACATATTTGACCGCTTCCGGTCGAGTGCCCACAAAGGTCATAGTGCCTCGCAACACGTCGATCAACTGGCTGATCTCATCCAGCCGGCATTTACGGATCAGCCGCCCCACACGGGTAATGCGGCTGTCATTCTTCACCGTAACATGGGTGCCTTTTTTATCGGCATTGGAAACCATGGTGCGGAATTTGAAAATGCGAACCCGCTTGCCGTACTGCGTCACCCGCTCCTGCCGATAAAAGACGGGGCCAGGCGAATCGATCTTTATGGCAATCGCCAAAATCAGAAAAAAGGGAGAAAGCAAGATCAGCATCAACAGCGACACGGCAAGATCGAACAGACGCTTAAAGAAAAGCGCCGTTTTCTTTTTTGCCAAAATCTCATAATAGGGGCGGACCGCTTCGGTCTGCATATTTTCGGGAAGATCTTCCCACGGTATCAGTTTCATTTGATATACTCACTTACAATAGCACGGTAGTTTTCCACCACATAGTCCACATCCTCATCGGTCAGGCAGGTGTGCAACGGCAGGGTGATTTCTCCGGTATAATAGGCATAGGCGTTCGGGAAATCGGCAATATCAAAACCGAGATTTTTATAGGCGGTGTGCATCGGCAACGGCTTATAGTGAACATTACAGGCGATTCCTTTTTGCGCCATACGAATGATGATCTCATTGCGCTGCTCGGCCGTGATATGGGGGATGCGGGTGATATATAAATGCCCCGAAGACTCCCATTGCTCGGTATAATGCTCCAGCGTTTTGACACCGAGAGGACGAAACGCCTGATCGTATTTCTCAATGATCTGTTTGCGACGAAGCAGCATATCGGGATAGCGGTCAAATTGCTTTAATCCCATGGCGGCGGCAATATCGGTCATGTTACACTTGTAATAGGTGCCGACAATATCATATTCCCAAGCACCCAGCTGGGTCTTGGCCAGCGCGTCCTTGGATTGTCCATGCAGACTCAGCAGTTGCAGTTTCTTATAAATATCTTCATTACGGATGCCCGGAATGGTGCGCCAGGTCAGTGCACCGCCCTCAGCGGTGGTCAGGTTCTTCACGGCATGAAAACTAAAACTTGAAAAATCGGCAATCGAGCCGACCATCTGACCGCCTCGCCGGGCACCAAAGGCATGAGCGGTATCGGCCATAATGGCAATACGTCCCAAGGCCGCCTGTATCTCATTGGATGGTTTAAACAGGTGAGATTTTCTCTCAGCAATGGAAAATAGCCGATCATAATCGCAAGGGATACCGGCAATATCTACCGGAATGATGGCCTTGGTCTTTTCGGTAATGGCTTGTTCCAGCGCCTCATAGTCCATCTCTAAACAGTCGGGCTGTATATCGACCAGCACAAGCGTAGCGCCCACGTGGGCAACAACCGATGCCGATGCGGTATAGGTGTACGCCGAGGTGATGACCTCATCGCCGGGGCCGATCCCCATCACATGAAGAGCCATCTCGGCACAGGCCGTCTGCGAATTCAGGCAGACACACTTCTCTGTACCCACCCACCGCGCAATCCGATCTTCCAGTTGCTTGGTGCGGGGGCCGGTTGTGATCCAGCCCGAACGAAGCGCTTCCGCTACTTCGTTAATTTCCAAATCACTGATATCAGGCGGACTGAACGGAATATTTCTTTCCAGAGTGGACACGAGAGATCCCTCCTTATGCGTAAAAACTATTAATAGGTATTCTATTGCTATATTACACCATATTTTTCTATTTAAGTCAAGAAAAAGCCCTATTCTTTCGAATAAGGCTTTTGTAAATTTTTTATTACTGAACCACTTGATCATGCGGGAGGTGTGAATAGCAGGGAAATCTATTTCTCAAGCCGTGAGGAGCTTATCTTGAGGGTATGCCAACCGCAAAAAAAAGACAGACTTCATTATGAAGTCTGTCTTTTGGT
The DNA here is from genome assembly GCA_045591385.1 of Eubacteriales bacterium. Taxonomy (GTDB): domain Bacteria; phylum Bacillota; class Clostridia; order Oscillospirales; family UMGS1783; genus CAKSHC01. The sequence goes on along the minus strand of JAZNSU010000040.1, from coordinate 7,483 downwards.
GACCCGGACGGGAATCGAACCCGTGTTACTGCCGTGAAAGGGCGGTGTCTTAACCTCTTGACCACCGGGCCGTTGGTAGCGGCAACTGGATTCGAACCAGTGACACTCCGGGTATGAACCGAATGCTCTAGCCAGCTGAGCTATGCCGCCATAACGCGAAAATCATTTTAATATAATTATGCCGTCTTGTCAAGCAAAAATTTATCATTTTTACGAAAAAAACGAAAAAAGGGATATTTTGGCTTGAAAAAGTCAAACTTATTCTGTATAATACTACCGATACTAAAAGACGAGAGGAGAACTATCGTGGAATATTCACATGAAGTAGAACAAATGTGTCCCCTCACCAAGGGCTGCAATCACGGTCCTGCCCCCATCCCCGAAGAGGGTCGTTGGGTTAAGGCGACACAGATCAGCGACATCTCGGGTCTGTCACACGGCATTGGCTGGTGTGCCCCTCAGCAGGGTTGCTGCAAATTGACTTTGAACGTAAAACAAGGCATTATCGAGGAAGCCTTGGTTGAAACCCTCGGCTGCTCGGGTATGACCCACTCGGCCGCTATGGCTGCTGAGATCCTGCAGGGTAAGACCATCCTCGAAGCCCTGAATACCGACCTTGTGTGTGACGCCATCAACGTGGCCATGCGCGAGATCTTTAAGCAGTTGGTCTATGGCCGTACCCAAACCGCTTTCTCCGAAGACGGTCTGCCCATCGGCGCCTCTTTGGACGATCTGGGCAAGGGTCTTCGTACGCAGGTCGGTACCATGTTCGGTACCCGCGCTAAGGGTGTGCGCTATTTGGAAATGGCCGAAGGCTATGTCATCAACATTGCTGTCGATAAGGGCGGCGAAGTTATCGGCTATAAGTTCGTACATCTGGGCAAGATGATGGAGCAGATCCGCAAGGGTGTGCCTGCCGCCGAAGCCTATGAGAAGAATATCGGTACCTATGGCCGTTATGCCGAAGCGGATCGTTATATCGATCCCAGAAACGAATAAGGAGGGGATATCATGGCTTTATTTGAAGGATATGAAAGAAGAATCGATCAGATCAATGCTGTGCTCCCCGAGTATGGCTTCTCCTCGATCGAAGAAGCACAGGAATATTGCCTGTCCATGGGCGTTGACGCCTATAAGATCGTAAAAGACATTCAGCCCATCGCTTTCGAGAACGCTTGCTGGGCCTACATCTTAGGTTGCGCTATCGCTCTCAAGAGCAACGTCAAGAGCCCCAGCGAAGCTTCGGCTTGCATCGGTAAGGGTCTGCAGGCTTTCTGCGTGCCCGGTTCGGTTGCCGATTCCCGTAAGGTCGGTCTTGGTCACGGTAATTTGGGCGCCATGTTGCTGGAAGAAGACACCGAGTGTTTCTGCTTCCTCGCCGGCCATGAGTCCTTTGCCGCCGCTGAGGGCGCCATCGGTCTGGCTCGTACTGCCAACAAGGCTCGCAAAAAGCCCCTGCGCGTCATTCTCAACGGTTTGGGCAAGGATGCCGCTTATATCATTTCGCGTATCAACGGTTTCACCTATGTGCAGACCGATTATGATTTCAAGACCGGCAAACTCAACATTGTGTCCGAGAAGGCTTTCTCCGACGGCGAGCGCAGCAAGGTTCGTTGCTACGGCGCCAACGATGTGAACGAGGGCGTAGCTATCATGAAGCATGAGAAGGTTGACGTTTCCATCACCGGTAACTCTACCAACCCCACCCGCTTCCAGCACCCCGTCGCCGGCACCTACAAGAAGCTCTCCTATGAAGAAGGCTTCAAGTATTTCTCGGTCGCTTCGGGCGGCGGTACCGGCCGTACCCTGCATCCCGATAACATGGCCGCCGGCCCTGCCTCTTACGGCTTGACCGACACCATGGGCCGTATGCACGGCGATGCCCAGTTCGCAGGTTCCTCTTCCGTTCCTGCCCACGTGGACATGATGGGTCTGATCGGCGCCGGTAATAACCCGATGGTCGGTATGACCGTCGCTTGTGCTGTTGCCGTCTATCAGGCGCTCAATAAATAAGGCAAAAAACTAAGGAAAGACGATCCGTGAGGATCGTCTTTTTTTATGAAACGGTTGCAACTTATTTTGTTTTGTGGTAAAATAATGGCACCACACGAATTAGATAGGACTCTTTGCGGGGAAAATGCCTTGGTAAAAGGTGTTTTCCTCTAACCCCGCATAGGGTCATTCGTGTGGTAACAAATGACGAGGAGCACTTTTTCGGCACACTCCTCGGAGTGTGCTCTTTTTTTTAGGAGGATAACCGTATGAAAAAAGATCTGCCAACAAAACGGGTCGTGGTAGCCGGATGTCGGGATTACGACGATTACGAGGAAGCCAAAGAATATATTGACTTTTGCCTGTCCAACATCCGAAAAGAAAATCATATCATTATCGTTTCGGGCGGTGCCAGCGGTGCCGATGCCATCGGCGAGCGTTACGCCGACGAGAATGGGTTTGATGTCGAGGAGCATCCTGCCGATTGGGAACGGTATGGGCGGAGTGCGGGACCCCGGCGGAATAAGGAAATGGCGCAGGTGGCCGATTATGTTATCTGTTTCTGGGACGGCGAGAGCCGCGGCACAAGATCGATGATCGAATGTGCCAAACAGTACGGCAAACCCGTAAAAATAAAAAGGATAGAAAACCGGTAGGCCATGATGCCTACCGGTTTTTATACAAATTGTTTGTCGCTTGGTTGATTGGCCGAGGCGGCTATGGCATCGCGGTCGGGTAAATTCTCGATCGGCTCCCATGCGTGGGAAAACTCAATGTCGCGAAACAGCGCCGCTAATCCCGTGATCTGTTTGAGCCGTAAAATTTCGTCCTTATCCATGCCCAGATGCTTGGCGATCCATTTGTCGCTGCGACCCAGTTCGTGCAATTCTTTGATGATGTTGCTCATCAGGTCGACATCGTGATTGCCGCGGGCGCGATTGTGGCGAATGGTGGAAGCCATGCGGTGGTCAAGACTCTTGTTGATAACCGAAACGGGCAATTTGCCCTCCTCGCGTTCATAAATATCGGGGTGATCGAGCATGATGCGGTAGCGGTGAAAGCCGTCTACAATAATATAGGTATCGTTTTCCTTATCGTGATAGCAGACGATGGGCATGGTGTACCCGTCCTCTTTGATGCTGTCATAGAGCAGTTTCAGTTCGGGCGGGGCTACGGCATTGGGATTGTAATCGTTAGGGACGATTTTCTCTATAGGGACGGAAATAATGTGATATACGGGGCTTTGCTTGGGCATATTATTCTCCTATTTGGCTGTATTTTTCTTTGAGCAGGTCGAGATTTCGATACTGTTCACGGGTAAGGCCAAATCCCATGAAGCGACAAATATGATCGTTTTTCAAGATACAATAACACATCCGTTTCCAAGACGGAATATCTTTGGTGGATTTGATGTCGTCGGTATGATCGGGGATCTTGTCTAGGAAGATGATCCGAGAATTTTTCATGATGGTATAATTGGATACGCCGTTGCGGGCAATGGCATAGCCACGGGCTTCCAGTTCGGCAATGACATCTTCATCCAGCCCGCCGCCTACCGTGTGCCAGAAGTCGATCGAGGTCTGGAATTTCTTTTGGTAATTTTCCCGCAGGCGGGCGGGCAGTGTATCCAGCAAGAACTTGGTATAACTTTCCCACGTATGCCCTTCGGGCAGGGTGAGATTGCGGTATCCCATCGCCTTGGAACGCCCGTAGATGGCACCGAAATTGGCACCGTGTACCCGACCGAGCAGTTTTGTCCAAATTTCGGGGTCAATGACTCGATAGAGATTAAGGCTTTCTTTGGCCTGGTCATTGAAAGGGGAGGCGACACGCATTTGGTCGGGTGTGCGTCCGGCCATGTAGAACAGATCGTATAACGTATTGTAATCGTAATTGAATTTGAAATTGGCGTGCCAGACATCGGCATTGGTCCAGTCATACAACGGCGAGGCGGCATAGACTTCCTTGAACTGTCGGGTGATCCAGCACTTGTCCTGATAGCCGTAGCGCTTATTAAGAAATCCGCTGTACCGCTGGAGCGATTCCTCGGCGCGCAGCCCCAACAGGCAGATCGTCTTTTTTCCGCCGTGCGCCAGCCGATACCAGCGGCCGAACTGCTTGGCCAGATCCTCCTGATGCATTCGATACCGATAGGTTAATATGGGGTTGTTTTCTAAGTGGATGACATAGGGGCGATCGGGCATGGGGCGCACCCACGCCTCCTGCATCTTATCGTCCCACGGGTACCAGTACATCTGATAACTGCTCAGGGCGGTGCGGGTCGCCATAGGCAGGCAGACCCAATAGGGGAAGACCAGTTTTTCAATGCGGTCAAAGGTGCGGGTGACATATTCGGTGGTAGCCGAGTATTGCGCTTCAAAATCCTGATGAAAGACGCCGATCTTTTTATCAGGGTAGTATTTCTGTTGAAAATCCAGCGTCAGATTGAGCAGCAGACCGCTGTCCTTGCCGCCGGAAAAGGACACAAAAATATTATCAAATTCCTCAAAGAGAAAGCGGAGCCGCTCAATGGTTGCCTCGTAGACATTTTGCGAAAGGTAGTGTTTTTTCATGGGGTTACATCCGTTAAAAAGGAGAAGTTTTCCTAGATTTTACCATAAAACGACTCATATTTCAATAAAAAGGGTAAAAAAATAGCACCGAAAGGTGCTATTTTGGGGATTAGTTAGGACAGGTGCACCAGCAGATCGATCAAACTGATGGTGGCGGCGAAGGCTGCCGTACCCAGACCGACCGCGCTGAAGATGATGGTATTGATGCGGCGGGCGGCGATGCTGGTCTTCAGATTGGGCAGACCGAAGATGATGGCCAGAGCAATGGCGGGGGAGGCAAGCAGGAAGAACACGAAGTTTTCCCAGATGCCGCCTTCGGGCAGGGATGCGCAGGTCAGAATAAAGCCCATGATGCCACAGGCCATGGCAACGATCGGCATGGCGATGTTGACACTCTCGGCGGCCGGCTCGGCGGGAGCGGCAACCGGCTGGGCAACAGGAGCGGCAACCGGCTCGACTACAGGCTCGGCAACCGGCTCAACTACAGGCTCGGCAACGGCGCAGGCAGTGCCGCAACCGGGGCAGAAACGGGCGTCGGCAACCAGAGCGGCGCCGCAGTTGGTGCAAAAACGGGGTTTGTTTTCCATGATATGTATCCTCACTTTTTTATTTGTATCCATCATATACCATAAAGAGAAATTTGTCAACAGAAAAACCATACGGATAAAAGAGTAAAAAATGTTGTAATTTTCCGCGGGATGTCATATAATCTATACGGAGAAATTCGACAAAAGATGCAAATTCCTTTGACAGAGGTATGCTTTTTTGGTAGAATAATCTGGGTGCTTTTAGAGATGCAGAGAATAGAACACCGAACAGGAGCGGACGATGAAGATCGGACCGCTTATCGGTGCGTTTGTGATAGATGCAAAAACAGGAGGAAATTGCATGAGTAAGATCACCATTATCGGTGCCGGACAGGTGGGTGCTACTATTGCCTACACCTTGGCCGTCACAGGGGCAACATCAGAGATCGTGATGATTGACATCAATCGAGAAAAGGCCATCGGTGTAGCCATGGATATTTATCAAGGCACGCCGTTCTGCCATCCCTGCTTAATATATGAAGGCAGTTATGCCGACGCGGTGGGTTCGGACATTGTCATTCTCACTTCGGGTTTGCCCCGTAAGGCGGGTCAGTCCCGTCTGGAATTGGCGCAGGTCAATACCGACATCACCAAACAGATCATTCCGCAGATCGTACGGTATGCGCCCGAGGCTCATTATATTATCGTAAGTAACCCTGTGGATATTCTAACCTATGTATTTACGAAAGTATCGGGTCTGCCTGAGAGTCATATCATCGGTTCGGGTACGGTGCTGGACACCTCGCGTTTGCGTGTACGGCTGAGTGAGTGTTGCTCGATCAATCAGCAGAACATTCACGCCTATGTGCTGGGCGAGCACGGCGACTCGTCGTTCATTCCCTGGTCGGTGGCCAGTATTTCCAATATTCCGCTGGATGACTGGAACAAACTGATGGTCAATCCCGCCACCCATTACCCCGAACTGGACCATGAGGAGATTGAAAATTATGTTCGTACCTCAGGCGGCCGCATCATTGCCGCCAAGGGGGCGACCTTTAATGCCGTTTCGGTTACCGTTTGCTACATTGTGAAAGCGTTGCTGGCCTCGATTGACACGACCATGACGGTATCGACCATGCTCAACGGCGAATATGGCATTGATGATGTGTGTATGTCCATCCTCAATGTGGTAAACAACCAAGGCGCGCACTCCAAACTGCTTCTGCCGCTGACCGATGGGGAACTCAAACAGTTGCATCACAGCGCCGAGTGCCTGAAAAATGTTATTAAAAGCATCAAGATATAAAGGGAGAATCAGAAAATGGAATTTCGTATTGAACATGACTCGATGGGGGAAGTAAAGGTTCCCGCAGATAAATATTGGGCGGCGCAGACCCAGCGCAGCCATGAAAACTTTGTAATCGGTATGGATATCGAAACAATGCCCCGTGAGATCACTTATGCTTTCGGTATTCTGAAAAAGGCGGCGGCTCTGGCCAACCACGCCCTACGCCCCGAAAAGATGACCGATGAGAAACTCGATGCCATCTCCAAGGCTTGTAACGAGGTTATTTCGGGTTCTCTTAACGATCATTTCCCGCTGGTGGTATGGCAGACGGGTTCGGGTACCCAGTCCAACATGAACGCCAACGAGGTCATTGCCAACCGCGGTAACGAGATTGCCGGCAAGAAATTGCTGCATCCCAACGACGATATCAATATGAGCCAGTCCTCCAACGATACCTTCCCCACCGCTATGCACATTTCGGCGGTGCTGACGGTGGAAGATCATCTGCTCCCCGCCGCCAAGGCTCTGATCAAGACGTTCAAGAGATTGGAAGAGGAGAATGAGGGCATTGTCAAGAGCGGTCGTACCCATCTGCAGGACGCCACCCCGATCACCTTTTCTCAGGAGATCAGCGGTTGGAGAAGCAGTTTGGAGCGCGATGTGGAACTGCTGGAACTGGCGGTCAAGCCCTTGCATGAACTGGCGCTGGGCGGCACGGCCGTCGGTACGGGACTGAACGCCCCCAAGGGCTTTGATGAACTGGTGGCCAAGGAAGTGTCCAAGATTACCCAGAAGCCTTTTGTTACCGCTTCCAATAAGTTCCACGCTTTGACGAGCAAGGATGAACTGGTCTTTGCTCACGGTGCTATCAAGGCGCTGGCCTGCGACATGATGAAGATCGCCAACGATATCCGCTGGCTGGCTTCGGGACCCCGTGACGGTCTGGGCGAGATCACCATTCCCGAGAACGAGCCCGGCTCTTCCATCATGCCCGGCAAGGTCAACCCCACCCAGTGCGAGGCGGTGACCATGGTGGCCGTACAGGTCATGGGCAACGATGTGGCTGTCTCCATGGCAGCTTCCCAGGGCAATTTCGAGCTGAA
>JAZNSU010000039.1:0-4511 GCA_045591385.1 Eubacteriales bacterium | reverse complement strand
TACATATGTTGATGAATACCGGCGTCGTGGAATTTGCGAATCATAGAATAATAAACCTCGATCTCCATAAAGGGTTCGAGATAGACATAGGCGATGCCGGTGGGGTGAGCACAGGTGGACAGGAGCAGGTCAATATCTTCTTCATAAAATTTGGTGCCGCCGATATCCCACATCCCCTCGCCGATGGGCGGAATACAGTCCAGTTCCCCGTAATTATAACAGAACGGGCATTGGATATTGCACTTGTTTGTCTTGCGAATCGCTGAAAGTCCGGTGCCGGTTAGGCAAGAGCGGCAGCCCTTGGCAAACTTCGTATCGTCACCAACATAGAGGGTTTTCCCTTGTAAGGATTTCAAGTTTTTGATCGAATCCATCAACACATTTTGGCGCGCTTCCACGCCCCGCTCGATCTGTGCCAATGTGGCATAGACGATCTCCATCTGCCGCGGGGAGAGTTCCTCTTCCTCGGGCAGAGAGGCAAAGAATTCGAACCAGTAGGCAGCGTCTTGTTTGGATATTTTCATGCTCTCCCTCCTTTTGCTTCATTGTATCACAGGTAACCGGCAAAAACAAGAAAAAAGCCATTCGAAGATGGCTTTTTGTTATACTCTTTGGTGTCCCATGAGGATCTCGGATATGACATCCAGGACGCGGTCGTGGCACCCGCCGCAACCGGTGGAACAATGGGTGACTTTCTTAACATCCTCAAAGGCGGCCAAGACATCCTCAAAGGACTTATGCTCATGCAAAGCATTGGCGATATCATTGAAACTAACCAGTTTACAATTGCAAACCATATAATTTTCTTTCACGGAAAGTACCTCCTTTCTTTTTCATCCTTATTCTACCAGATTTCTTTTTATTCTGCTGTTGGAAATCCAACATTTTACACTTCGTTTTGACAAGGATTATTTAAAAGATTTTCCACCGTTGTTTGAGCGATATTGGCAAGCGCCTCTCTTGTCAAAAAAGCCTGATGAGAAGTAACAATAACATTGGGCATGGAAATCAGCCGCGCCAGCGTATCATCTTCTAAAATGTGATCCGAATTATCCTCAAAAAAGAGGTCGCCCTCTTCCTCATACACGTCTAGACAGGCGGCGCCGACATGGCGGGATTTAATCGCGGCCAATAGCGCTTCGGCATCCACCAAAGCCCCGCGGGACGTATTGAGCAATACCACACCTTCTTTGCACTTTCCCAGCGCCGCCTCATCCATGATGTGGTAGGTGTCCTCGGTCAAGGGGCAATGCAAGGAAATGATATCACTTTGGGCAAGTAGTTCATCTAATCTCACATATTCGAGACCATCGGCAGGGTATTTGTCATAGGCCAGCACCCGCATTCCAAACCCTTTGCAAATTTCAATAAAAGCACGCCCGATGCGTCCCGTACCGATGACGCCGACCGTTTTGCCGTGCAAATCAAAACCCGTCAGGCCATTCAGACTGAAATTAAAGTCTTTGGAGCGAATATAGGCTTTATGAATGCGGCGCACCGATGTCAGCAATAAGGCCATCGTATGTTCGGCTACGGCATAAGGCGAATAGGCGGGTACACGCACTACACGAATGCGCCCTTTTGCATGAACTACATCGACATTATTATAACCGGCGCAACGCAGGGCGATGGTCTTGACCCCTAGATCGACCAAACGGTCGATGACCGCAGCATTAACGGTATCGTTGACAAAAACACAGACGGCTTGGCATCCATGCGCCAACTCGACCGTATCCTCGTTCAGTTTGGTTTCTAAATATTTTATTTTCAATTCCGTTCCCTCAACAACTGGATCAAAGGCGGTACGGTCATAGGGCTTGGCATCAAAAAAGGCTATTTTCATGGCAATTCCTTCCTTTCTGTATATAGTATGCCATACTTAGGCCTTCTCATTCAGTTGTAAAACCAACAAAAAGCCGCCCGAACGGAGACACTTCATAAAGAACTCGTCTCCGTTTTTCTGTGCAAAGAGAAAATGGCACTTTCAATTTTTGAAAGTGCCATAGTGGGTTACATGCGTTGAAAAAGGAATATACTTGCCAAAAAGAGAATATATTATTTTCGGCGTGTTAAGTTATATTGCAAACTATTGTTTGCAGTTATATTTGACCTACGGGCAAGTTATATGAAAGCCATACGCCTTTCGTTATATTATATTCGCCCATAAAATTGTCCGAAGGACAATATAACGATGCGTAGCATCATATAACTGCGAAGCAATATAACTCGCCGTTAGGCGAATATAACTGAGGCACACTTCCTTACGGAGTGTGCCTCAAGGCGGCTTTTTCTTAATCACAACAAGGGTCGGCTTTTTTCTTGGGTGCCGAATCGACAGTCGGCGGCGTATTGTCGCCCAACCCGGTCGTTTCGGAGAACATGACATTGGACTTGGTCATATCCACCGCATCGGTGGGGACAATGATCTTGGAGGCGCGACCGTTGGAAAGGGCAATGAGTGCCTCAAATTTTTTGAGTTCCAGCACGGCGGCATCGACGCCTGCCGCCTTGAGGGCGGCCAGACCGTCGGCCTCGGCTTGCTTGGCCAGCAGAGTGGCCTTGGCTTCGCCTTCGGCGCGGGCAATACGAGCATCCCTCTCACCCTCGGCGGCCAGTATCATGGCCTGCTTATCACCCTGTGCACGGGTAATAACGGCGGCCTTATGTCCCTCGGCTTCGAGCAGAGTTTCGCGGCGGTCACGCTCGGCCTTCATCTGTTTTTCCATGGCATTCTGGATCTCGGCGGGCGGAATGATGTTCTTGAGTTCCAAACGAATGACCTTGATCCCCCACTGGTCGGTGGCCGAGTCCAAAATTTCGGTCATTTTCCCGTTAATATTATCACGGGAAGTGAGGGTATCGTCCAATTCCAACTCACCGACGATATTACGCAGGGTGATAGCCATAAGGTTTGACAGAGCCGAGAGCGGATTGACGGCACCGTAGGTAAAGAGATTGGCATCGAAAACCTTAAAATAAACCACCGTATCGATCTGCATGGTAACATTATCTTTGGTAATGACCGGTTGCGGCGGAGAATCCATAACCTGTTCTTTTAAGGTAACTTTTTTGGCAATGCGGTCAATCAAGGGCACTAATAGGTGCAGACCGGCGCTCCATGTGCGCTTGTATTTTCCCAAACGCTCAATGACATACTCGGTCGCCTGCGGCACAACCTTAATATGGCAAAACAAAATAATGACAACAAGTGCAATGGCCGGTGTGATTAAATATTCCATAACCGGTACCTCCTTTTTCTTATATTATATCATGTTATCAGAGCTTTGACAACAAATTTGTTGCTCGGCAATCAGCGGATACCGAAGCAGTCGTTTTCCCTCCCGATCGGCCGGACGCATTTGTACGGAGGTAATCTGACGGTTGTCATAGGTGGAATAATAATAGATGCCCTTATCGGCATTCATGCAAGAACTATACAAGGTATGATGATAGTGCCCCTCCCCGATATCGCAACAACCACGGGGAATGGCCACGCTGTCCAACATATGGAAAAACTGTCCCACACTCTCTTTCTCAGAGGTAAAACTGATGGCGTTGGCCCGCACAAAGGCGGCACGCACAAAGCGGGCGGGTGAAGTATAATCTCCGGGAAGCCCGATTGAGCCCATGCCCCGCCCAATCTCTTCCAAATCCACGCCAAAGGTATTGGGTGGAGTTTGGTTAGATAAATGGCGGTAGGCACGCAGGTGTTGCCATTGCTGCGGCAGGGGCGGATCATTGGTCATAACCCCGACGGGATTGTCATACACCGTCAAGCCCTGCTCGGTCGGCTCAGCCACCAGACACCCCTGCTTATCGGCAATCATCCAATGCAGACAGGCAATGGGTAATTCCCCGAAACTGTGGTTAATGATTGTGGTTTGTTCCAGTAATTTCTTGGCTTGTAAAACCGACGCGCATTGCCCCAAAATATAGGGAATAAATTCATACGGCGCCACGCCCTCCTCGCTCTGATAATCAGCGTTTTGCACAAAATTGAGCCCCGCCATGCACAAGCCGGCCTCGTTCACAGCATCGTAGTAGAGCGGATAATCCTCTACCGTATAGGCCATGCCGATCATGGCAAACCGATTGCCGAGATAGCCCCGTGGCATCATGGTCACTTCCTCCGCATATCCGCACTCATAGTCAAGCGTACGCCCAAAATAAAAATGACGGGTCTGATAGGTAATTGCGGTACACATGAAAATTCCCCCTTTTCCATTAGTATCCCGCTCCCCCTATCTTGTATACATAAAAAATCCGTCGGTTGCCACCGACGGATTCTATTTAGTTTTTCCAAATAAAATGATAATTTATCGATTCGCCGCCGTCTACCATAATGTTCTGCCCCGTGCAGAAGGTGTTGGTCACTGTCAGGAAATAGGCCCACTGTGCCATTTCTTCGGGGGTGGCCCATTTTTTCAGCGGTGTTTGCTCCATGATCTGCTCCCACAGCATAGGATCTTCCATCACGCAGGCGTTCAGGGGCGTAGTCACGCCGCCGGGGT
>JAZNSU010000038.1:0-1875 GCA_045591385.1 Eubacteriales bacterium | reverse complement strand
CGAGCAGGACACGGTTGATGCCTTCGACCTCGTGGGTGATGCGATCGGTGATATGATGGAGGAGCGCATAAGGGATTTCTTCGATGGTAGCGCTCATGGCGTCCTTGGTGTTGACAGCACGGATGATAGCCGGCCAACCCTCGTAGCGCTTATCGTTGCGCACGCCGACGCTCTTGAAATCGGGCACGGCGATGAAATACTGCCAGACCTTTTCGGCCAATCCGCTTTTATCAAACTCTTCACGCAAGATAGCATCGGCTTCACGCAAGGCGTGCAGGCGGTCACGGGTAATGGCACCCAGACAACGAACACCCAGACCCGGGCCGGGGAAGGGCTGACGATAGACCATGGCGTGGGGCAGACCCAACGCCTCACCCACAACACGGACCTCGTCCTTGTAAAGCAATTTGACCGGCTCAACCAACTCAAACTGCATATCCTCAGGCAGGCCGCCGACATTGTGGTGGGCCTTTACGCCGTCGCTTTCCAAAATATCGGGATAGATGGTACCTTGCGCCAAGAAGGAGATGCCTTCCAGTTTGGAAGCCTCTTCATCAAATACTTTAATAAACTCGCCGCCGATGATCTTGCGCTTCTTCTCGGGCTCGGCCACGCCGGCCAGCAGATCGAGGAAACGATCGGTTGCATCGACATAGATCAGGTTGGCATCCAGTTCTTTGCCGAACACCTCAATAACCTGTTCGCTCTCGCCTTTGCGCATAAGCCCGTGGTTAACGTGAACACAGACCAGTTGTTTGCCGATCGCCTTAATGAGCAATGCGGCAACGACCGAGGAGTCCACACCGCCGGACAGGGCCAACAGCACCTTTTTATCTCCGACCTGTGCGCGGATCTCAGCCACCTGCTCGGCGATAAAGGCATCGGCCAATTCCTTGGTAGTAATACGAGCCATAGACTCGGGACGAATATTTGTTTGCATTTCCATCGCTTCCTTTGTAAAGAAATTTATGTTTTATTATACCACTCTGCTGACCATTCTACAATATTTTTTTAGAAGAAAATTAAAAAAAGAGGGTGCTTGCACCCTCTTTTTATCAATAGTAGAAGATCAGGAAATAAATATAGGCAGGAATGACGGCGGCCAAGGTGAAGGGAATCCCGATTTTAAGGAAGTCGCTGTTTTTCACTTCATACCCTTCCTTGCGCAAAATACCAATACCGGTAATATTGGCCGAGGCACCGACGGGAGTCAGGTTGCCGCCCAAGGTAGCGCCCGAAACCAAACCGAACTAGACCAAAGTAGGATCAATTCCTAAAGATGCCGCAATCCCTTGTGTAACAGGCAACATGGTGGCCACATAGGGTATGTTATCGATAAAGGCGGAGAAGATGACGCTCATCCAAGTAATGAGCGTATAAATCACAAAGACATTGCCGCCCGACAGTTGAGTAAAGAGATTACCGATGGCGTCAACCACGCCCATGTGGGTAATACCGCCGACCACGATAAAAAGTCCGAACAGCAGACCGATGGTATTGACGTCGATCTCCTTAAGGGGGGCGGTGAAGGCCGTCCATGTTTTCTTGCGAAGACCGTTATAGATGACACCGATCACCATGATAACACAACAGATGATGCCGTTGGTATAAGCCGACAGCCCGGGGAGGATTCCGTCGAGGAAAGCCGGCAGGCCGGGAATGAGCGAAGCGACAATCAGTAAGACAACGGTGCCGAGCATAAGGACGGTCGGCACATAGTCGGTAACCAGGGTGCGCTGGCCGGGTTCGATCTTGCCCGTTTCTTTGCGGAACAGGAAGAGCAGGATGACGCAGGTTACCAGTGCGCCCAGTTCGACGGCCCAGAAGATGCCGGGTTTGCCTTGATAGAAGAAGAAATCGAGAAAGTTCATGTTC
>JAZNSU010000037.1:0-2095 GCA_045591385.1 Eubacteriales bacterium | reverse complement strand
TCCCGAGCCGAGGAAAACCTTTCCCATGCTCAATGTCACCTTTCCGCGACAGACCTTGCAGGAGATTTTTGATTTTTTGGGCGAGGGGTTCCCGAGCCGAGCGTTGATGGAGGCGGAGATGCCGCCGTCGGCCAAGCTTGGTTTGGAGGAATTTACGGTGTTAGAGAATAAAATGCGGGCCATTCGAGCCATACCGCAACAGGATTCGGCGGCGCTCAAGGCGGCGCTCAGACAATGGCTGTTCGGGGTAATGACCCAATGTTTTCCCGTGAGCCGTGAGGAGAACGAAGTGATTCCCTCTTGGTTGGAGGAACTATGCCGCCAGTTACGGGAGGGCGGATTTGTAGAAGGGGCCGAGCCGATGTTTGCCCGATGCGAAAAAAGTCGGGAACATATTTGCCGCAGCATGAAGGCATATATGGGAATGACGGTGACGGAGTTTATCAATGAGTTGCGGCTTAACTATATAGCCAATATGCTACAAAATTCCAATCACAGCATTACCGAGATTATTTTTGACAGCGGGTTTAACAACATCTCGTGGGCAACACGGCTGTTTAAGGAAAAATACGGGGAGAGTATGCGGCAATACCGTAAAAATTCGTGGAGTATACAATGAAGAAGATAAAAATTCCGAGCGAACTGGCTTATTTTATTTCCATTATTACCATGTCCTTTTCGGTGGCGATGGTGTCGGCGGCCGATTTAGGGTTGTCGATGGTGGTGGCGCCGGCCTACATTGTCAGTCAGGCGTTGGGCTTTTTGACCTTCGGGCAGAGCGAATATCTGGTGCAGGCGTTGTTATTAATCGCCTTTTGTTTGATTGTCAAGCGGTTTCGAGTATTATATTTGGTGTCGTTTTGTACCTGTTTGATTTACGGAGCGATGCTGGATTTTTGGCGAGTGGTAATTCCCCTGTTTAATCCGGCTGTGACGGTGCCGGGCAGTATGGACTGGCCGATACGGATCGCCTTTTTCTTGGGCGGATCGGTTATCACTGCCTTTGCGGTGGCGCTCAGTTTTCACTCCTATCTCTATCCGCAGATGTACGATTATTTCGTTAAGGGCGTAGCGGCGGCCAAGGGCTGGGATCGGGGACGGGTCAAGCGGATTTACGATCTGTCCAGTTTGGCGGTGGCGGTGATGTTGACGCTGGCGTTCTTCGGGCGTTTTGTCGGTGTGGGTGTGGCGACGCTGGTGACGGCATTGATCAACAGCCCGATTATCGGTTGGTTTGATCGGCTGTTTGGCCGACGGTTTGTTTTTCCTGCCCTATTTCCGAAACTGGAGAGTTATTTTGAAAAAGGATGAACCGAACGGTTCATCCTTTTATAATCCCGTGAAATCAAAGGCGGGGGTATATTCTTCTTTGGCGGAGGAGAGGTCTTGCACATACCCCTCGGTGATGCCCTTTTTCTTCATATAATTACGGGCGCGGATCCACTCCCGCTTATCCAACCGACGGTTGAGGTCGGGGTCGCTAAGTTTAAGATAGGGCGTATACTGGCTCATGAGGGAAAAGAGCACCTGTCCGTGGGAGAAGGTGTCGGCCACCCAGTCGATGACGGCACGGGTGTTTTCTTCCTTGCCCGGCAGAACGAGATGGCGAATGAGTACGCCGGAACGGAGCAGGCCGTCTTCCATCACATAATCCCCTACCTGCCGATACATTTCGAGAATAGCGGCACGGGCCGTTTGAGGATAATCGGGAGCGTGGGCGAGCGAAGCCGCCAGTGACGGGTCGGCAAACTTATAGTCGGGCAGGAAGATGTCCACCTTGCCTTGCAGTTTTTTCAGGGTATCGACCGATTCGTAGGCCGAGGAGTTCCAGACGACGGGCAGGTCGATTCCATCGAGCAGGGGGAGCAGCCCATCGGTGTAGTGGGTGGGGGTGACCAGATTGATGTTATGGGCGCCCTGCGCTTTTAATTCCCGAAAGATTTGTTGCAGACGTTCGGGTGAGGTGGGTTTACCTATGCCTTGGCGGGAGATTTGATAGTTTTGGCAGAAGGCGCAGCCCATGTTGCAACCGCAAAAGAAGACAGCGCCGCTGCCTTGCCGTCCCGAGAGGCAGGGTTCTTCCCAATGATGCAGG
>JAZNSU010000036.1:0-1552 GCA_045591385.1 Eubacteriales bacterium | reverse complement strand
ATCCTCTCAATCAGCCGTAGCCTTACTTGGCCCGACACCGAATGAAGTTATGCTGGATCTGTGCTGTGCTCCCGGCGGCAAAGCCTTTACTGCCGCCCAATATATGAATAATACCGGTCGCATCTACGGCTTTGACCTTCACGAGCATCGGGTCGAACTGATCCGCTCGGGCGCTACACGGTTGGGGCTGACCTGCATTACCGCCGCCACCGCTGACGCTACTGCACCGCTGGATGTGCCACAGGCCGATGTGATACTTACCGATGTGCCCTGCTCGGCCTTAGGACAACTCTCCCGCCGTCCCGAACTGCGCTACCGCAATCCCGATACCGCCTCGCTGACGACCGTACAATCGGCCATCCTCGAAAATGCGGCTCGGTATCTTAAAGCAGGCGGGCGGTTGCTCTACTCCACCTGCACCCTAAATGAAGAGGAAAACCGAGGCGTGCGTGACAAATTTCTGAAAAATCACCCCGAATTCACGATCAAGGCCGAGGTTATGCCCACCGATCCGCATGACGGGTTTTATATGACTTTATTGATAAAGGAACGCTCATGAACGATATTAAAAGTATGACCTATGAGGAACTGACCGAGTTTGTGGTTTCGGGCGGATTTCCGCGTTTTCGTGCCGATCAGTTATACCGTCATTTGGCACGGGGCATCGCCTCATGGGAGGATATTCCCAACCTGCCCCGCCCTATGATCGACTGGTTACGCCAAGAAGCGACCCTAACTTCCTTTCAAATTGCAAATAAATACTGTTCAGCACTTGACGGAACGGTCAAATATTTAGTAAAATTAGATAATGAGGCTTATGTGGAATGTGTGGTCATGGACTATAAACACGGGCTATCGGTATGCCTGTCCACCCAAGTCGGTTGCCGCATGGGTTGCGCCTTTTGCGCCTCCACCATCGGCGGTCGGGAACGGGACATGACAGCTGGCGAGATTCGTGACCAGTACCTCTTCCTATCCAAGGATATGGGACGACGCATCGATTCGATCGTGCTCATGGGCATGGGTGAGCCGCTGGATAACTATGAAAATGTGCTCCGCTTTATCCGCCTGATGAACGACGAACGTGGGGTCAATCTCTCCACCCGCCACATCGCCCTCTCCACCTGCGGACTCGTGCCCCGCATCCGTGATCTGGCCAAGGAGAAACTGGGGATTGCTCTGGCCGTTTCCCTTCATGCCCCCAACGACGAGTTGCGCCGTCAGATCATGCCGGTGGCTCGGACCTATCCGCTTTCGGATTTAATCGCCGCCTGCGCCGATTACGAACGGGAAACGGGACGGCGGATCACTTTTGAATATACCCTCATCAAAGGCTTTAACGATTCTCCCGCCTGCGCCAAACAATTGATTACTTTGTTAAAACCGCTCAAAAACCGCCATGTCAATCTCATTAGCGTAAACCCCGTAGAGGGACGGGAGTTTGAGCGTTGCACACAACAAGACATATTTGCATTTCAAAAATTGCTGACCGCCGGGCAGATCAATGCCACGGTACGCCGCACCATGGGAAGCGATATCTCGGGTTCCTGCG
>JAZNSU010000035.1:0-9168 GCA_045591385.1 Eubacteriales bacterium | reverse complement strand
GAACTGAGCATGGAGCCGGTGGTGTGCGCCCCCCATGACGAGGCGGCGCTGACCGAGGACGATCTGGCTGTTGTCATGCAGCAATACGAGGATCTGGCCTCTCTCATGCTCCAAAAAGATGCCGAGGGAGATCCCTTTACCTTTTATCATTACATGATCGACCTGCAGGGCGGCCCTTGCATCTACAAGCGCATTTCGGGCTGCGGTTCGGGCACCGAGTATATGGCGGTGACCCCGTGGGGCGACCTGTACCCCTGCCATCAATTTGTGGGCGATGAGGCGTTTAAGTTAGGCGACATCTGGCAGGGTGTGACCAACCCCGCCAAGCAGAGCGAATTTATGGACTGCAATGTATACGCCCGTCCCGATTGCAAGGACTGCTGGGCGAAACTCTACTGCTCGGGCGGTTGTGCCGCCAATGCCTACCATGCCACAGGTTCCATCAAGGGCATTTACGAGCCCGGCTGTCGGCTCTTCCGCAAACGCATGGAGTGCGCTATCATGGTGGCGGTCGCGAGGGCGATGGGTCGATGAATACCCCCATTTGTGATTTCGTAAAAGGATATGACCGCCATCGTTGGCATATGCCCGGACACAAGGGGGTGTCGGGCATCGAGCGATATGACATCACCGAAGTGGCGGGGGCGGACAGTTTGTACACGGCCGGCGGCATCATTGCCGAGAGCGAAGCCAACGCCTCGCGTCTGTTCGGCTGTCCCACCTTTTATTCGACCGAAGGGTCTTCCCAATGTATCCGCGCCATGCTCTATTTAGCCACCCGTAAAAACCGTAGGGTCTTAGCCTTTCGCAACTGCCACACCGCCTTTTTATCGGCGGCGGCTCTGCTGGACTTGGACGTGACTTGGGTAGAAGATATGACCGACCCGCCTGTCACATCGGAGTATGCGGCGTTATATGTGACCTCGCCCGATTATCTGGGGCGCATGGCCGACATTTCCTGCCTTGCCGCGCGCTGCCGAGAGGCGGGCATAAAATTACTGGTGGACAATGCGCACGGCGCCTATCTGCGCTTTTTAAGTCCCTCTCGGCATCCGATGGATTTGGGGGCGGATCTGTGTTGTGACAGTGCACACAAGACGTTACCGGTGCTGACGGGCGGTGCCTACTTGCACACCAAAGATCCCGACGGGGTCAAGGAGGCGTTGGCCTTGTTCGGATCGACCAGTCCCTCTTACCTGATTCTGCAATCGCTGGATGTCTGCAATGTCTTTTTGGAGAATTTCCATCCTGCCCTAACCGTGCCCGACCTGCCCTTTACGCGGGTGGGGGACGAGCCGTTGAAAGTAACCTTAGCGCCGAAAGCGCAGGGGTATACGGGTACCGAACTGGCTGAAATTTTGCGAAAACAGGGCTATGAATGTGAGTTTGCCGATCCCGATTATCTGGTGCTGATGCCCCGATCGGGAGAAGATCTGAGCGTTCTGTCTTCCCTTTTGGATCTGCCTGCGCGTGCGCCGATCATGACCGCGCCGCCCAAATTGGGAATACCCACGCGGGCTATGAGCATACGGGAAGCGATGTTATCGGAGAGTGAGCGTATTCCCGTGTCGCAAGCCTTGGGGCGGGTGCTGGCGCAGCCGAGTGTCTTCTGTCCGCCGGCCATTCCGATTCTGGTTTGCGGAGAGGTGATTGACGAGGCGGCGCTGGAAGCCTTTACCTATTATCATATTGAAGAAGTACGGGTAATCTGAGAATTACCCGTATTTTTTTCTTGACGATTTGGTAAAGTTTGCATATAATACTATATTGTAGAGACTGCTGCCGAGTGGGTGAACTTTCTCGATTTCATAGCTCGACAAGGCAATTAGGTGGTTGCAAGATTTTTCCCGAGTCGGGACAGAGTTTTGCTCCTTTATCTGGCCCTTCTCAACCGATGTTTGAGGAGGTGGATGCCATGACTGATTACGAATTGATTATGATTCTGCTGACCATTATTGGTCTGTTTATCAGCTCCCAATGCATCACCGGACAAAGATAAAAGCCACCTACGGCAATAGGTGACTTTTAGTCTTGTGATGCTTACGCACCATACGATTAGAATGTACTTATAGCAACCGCCTAAGCAGTCTCTATGTTCTTTTGTATCTATATTATACCTGCTTTTTTCGTATATGTCAATTCTAAATTCCATTTTTGCGGTAATTTTAAACATTTGCATGTAATTGGTATAAATTTTATTTTTGGGGTTGCAATTTGTCGAAAAAGGGTGTATAATCACTCACATAATTGTATACTTACGGATGAAACCGACAGAACATACGGACTGTTGGCGGACGAAACTTTGGAGAATCCTGCTTCGAGCAGGTGCCGAAGGGGCAACGTCACTATGGCGACGAAAACTCTCAGGCAAAAGGACAAAGGTATGCTGATGCGTATAACCGCAGGGTATTCTTTTGCCCTGCGGTATTTTTGTAATCTTTATTCTTTAGGAGGATATTATGTTAGAGCAAATCACGAACGTAAACAATGCGGTCAACGGCGTTGTATGGGGCGTTCCGGGGCTGGTTCTGCTGATCGGCACGGGACTTCTGATGACACTGGTGACCAAGGTATTTCAGGTGACCCGTCTGCGGCACTGGTGGAAGAACACCATCGGCTCGATGTTCAAAAAGGATGTCATTAAACATTCCAAGGACAAGGCTTCCATCTCCCCCTTTCAGGCGCTGTGCACGGCGCTGGCCGCTACCGTTGGTACGGGTAACATTGCCGGTGTCGCCGCCGCCATCTGCGTGGGCGGTGCAGGTGCCGTATTCTGGATGTGGGTCGCCGCTTTCCTTGGCATGATGACCAACTATTCGGAAAACGTACTGGGCATGTATTTCCGCCGCAAGAACGCCAAGGGTGAATGGTCGGGCGGTGCGATGTACTATCTGCGCGACGGACTGGGCAAAAAGAAGGGCTGTAAGCACCTCGGCAAGATCTTGGCCGTGCTCTTCTCCCTCTTCACCATGCTGGCTTCCTTTGGTATCGGCAGCATGGGTCAGGTAAACAAGATTGTAGCCAACGTATCGGCCGCTTTTGACATCAAGGCTCTCTCCTCGATCTCGGTATTCGAGGGTGTGTCCCTGTATAACGTCATCATTGGTGTGACCATTATGGCGCTGACGGCGCTGATCGTGCTGGGCGGGCTCAAGCGCATTGCCAGCGTGGCCGAGAAGATCGTGCCGGTGATGGTGATACTCTTTATTGTCGGTTCTTTGGTCATCATCGGCGTGAACTACACCAACATCCTGCCTGCCCTCAAGGCCATTTTCGTTCACGCATTCCAGCCCAAAGCCTTTGTGGGCGGTACGCTGGGCGCGGCCATCAGTCTGGCCATGACCCAAGGGTTCAAACGCGGCGTCTTCTCCAACGAGGCAGGTCTTGGTTCGTCGGTTATGGTCCACTCCAATTCCAGCATCAAGGAGCCGGTCAAGCAGGGTATGTGGGGCATTTTTGAGGTATTTGCTGACACGATGATTGTCTGCACCATGACGGCGCTTGTGGTATTGACCAGCGGCGTATTCGACTTCGAAACGGGTCAACTGGCGGCCGGACTGAGCGATGCGACCTTGGTCGGCGGTGCTTTCAACTCGGTCTTTAGCTGGGGCGATATCGGGCAGAAATTCGTGGCGATCGCCATGTTCCTGTTTGCCTTCACCACCGTGCTGGGCTGGTCGCATTACGGATCCAAGGCGTGGGAATATCTCTTCGGCGCCAAGAGCGTGTGGGTATTTAAGGTCATTCACGTTTGCACCATCATCTTCGGCGCGGTGCTCACCTCGTCGCTGGCTTGGGACATTTCGGACACCTTTAACGGCTTGATGATGATCCCCAACCTCATTGGCGTGGTGGTACTCTTCCCGCTGGTGGTTAAGATTACCAAGAACTACGTCAATCGTAAGATCAAGAATAAAGACGAAGCGCCCGTTCTCTCCTACGATGCGGAGATTGAAGCCCAAATGGCAAAAGAAGACTAAAAGAAAAAGGAAGTTGCGATGGCAACTTCCTTTTTTCGTCCCTGCAAGGGATACTTCACACGCAACTATGCGTACTTCACCTGCCGAAGGCAAACTTCACATACCGATAGGTATACTTCACGTTCCATCGTGAAGTAGCGCAAAGCGCTGTGAAGTAACAAGGGTTGTGAAGTAGCGCAAAGCGCCGTGAAGTATGGCCTTTGGCCATGATTTATTTGACAATGTTCCGTAGCCATACTCCCTTCTTTATGAGCACGGCGCCGACGGCGGCTTTGATCAGGTCGGTGCCCTGCACGATGGCGAAGACGGCTAAAATGGGTAAATTCGTATGGCTGGACAGGCCATAGGCCACGGGGACATAGACCAACCAGGAATAGACGCAATCGAACAGGACGGTAATGCCGGTACGCCCGCCCGATCGCAAGGTAAAGTAGGCGGAATGGACATAAGAGAGGACGGGCATATAGGCGGCGGCGATACAGATAAAGCCGGCGGCCATGCTTCGGATTTCATCGGTGGTATCATAGAATTTGGGGAACAGTCCCGAACAGGCGGCCATCACCGCTCCCACGCCGACGCCCAGCATCAGACCAAAGGTGATGAGTTTGCGGTTCTTATCCCGTGCCTGCTCCATCTCCCCTGCCCCGAGCAGTTGCCCGATTAGGATGGCGATGGCATTGCCCATGGCCAGAGCGATGACGTTGAACAGTTGGGTGATGGTGGAATTGATATTATAGGCGGCGACCACATCGATCCCGCGCACCGAATAGCATTGCAGGATCGTCGCCATAGACATACTCCACAGCGCCTCGTTCATCAGCAGAGGCAGACCTTTTTTGGTGATCTTGCCCACGATTTCCTTGGGAATGAGCAGCGTTTGATACAATCCTTGGGCAAAGACATTGCGCCAGGCATTGACATGGGTCCATATCGCAATGATCGCCAGTTCGACAAAGCGGGAGATGACGGTGGCGATGGCGGCGCCAACCACGCCCAGTTCGGGCGCGCCCAGTTTGCCGAAGATGAATACCCAGTTTAAAAATAAATTAACGCCTACGGCGACCAGCCCTGAGAGCATGGGGACAAAAGTCTGTCCCGTTTCGCGCAAGGTAGACGCGTAAATTTGTGTTAAACAATAGGGCAGCAGCCCGATGAGCATGACGGCCAAATAGTCTTTGGCAAAACCGAGCGTAAGCGCATTTTCCTCGGCGGTGCCGTTGAGATACGCCGAGATCAGCGGGGTATCCCACAGCAAGAAGATGGCGATGGCGCCTAAGGTAATGGCCACGCCTGCCCACAGTTTATACCGAAAGGCCTGACGCACGCCCTCGTGATTCTCGTCACCGTAATACTGGGCGCCGAAGATGCCGGCACCTGAGATGGCTCCGAAAATGCACAAGGTAAAAACAAAAATCAACTGGTTGGCGATAGCCACGCCCGACATGGGATAGGTGCCCACCTGCCCGACCATGATGTTATCGAGCATGGATACGAAGTTGGTGATCAACTGCTGTACCACGATGGGCAGGACGATGGCGATGACCCTCTTATAAAATTGTCGGTCTCCGAAATACTTTGACATAATTTCCTCACAAAAATGGAATCAAGCATAAAAAAGAGCCGTTTGCACGGCTCTTTTCCTTATTTTTCACCTAAGGTTCCGTCGGCTCGTCGTCGCAAACTCCGCTTCGTTTCATTCGCCTGACGGCGAATATCCACTTTTCTTCGTTGCTCCTCCTCTCGGCTTGAAACCCGCTTCGGGTCGCTGTGGTCGCCTATCGGCTTCCGAGCAGCCCCTCGCTTCCTGTTTCTTCGCCGTATTTCAGGCTTACTGCGCTTTTCTAACCGTTAAGCACGATTATTTTTCGCCAAGCGTACCGTCGGCTCTTCTGCGGTAGTAATCTTCGCCCCAGGCTTCCTTGCGACTGTGCCAAGCCTCGTTATCCTTTTCGTCGGGCCAGAAGGTCAGCAACTGAAAAGGAGTGGTAGTGGAACGGTTGATCAGATAATGCTCAACACCGGCGGGAATATAAACCAGCGTTCCCTGACGCATCAATTCCATTTCATTATCCAGATAGACCTCGGCCTCACCGGCCAAGCACATGTAAATCTCTGCTTTTTCGTGAGCAGGACCGTAGGGACGGCCGTTATCGTCATACTGCGCCGTTGACTTGGTCGGCGGTACAGTGCCGTGGTTGACGTTGATGCAGGGCTCGCCTGCCATTTTGCTGTCAAGCATCAGACGGCTTTGGTAATTCTCGTCGCCGTAGAAAGCGATTTCGTCGGGATTCCAGATATAATGTCTGCTCATGGTGGGTTCCTCCAATATTTTATGTATCTTCATTATCTGCCTATTTTTGTCATTTGTCAAGGCTTTTCGTGAATTTGCCAGTCGATTTCACAAAGACCGTGTTCTCTTAAAAAAGCATTGCACTTACTGAAATGGTTACACCCGAAAAAGCCCCGATGAGCCGACAAGGGCGAGGGGTGCGGGGCTTCCAAAATAAGATGGTTGGGATTGGTGATCCGCGCCTTTTTCGCCCGTGCGGGCGACCCCCACAACAAAAAGACGATCGGCTCTTCCCTCTCGTTGAGGCGGGCGATCACCGCGTCGGTAAAGCGTTGCCAGCCTAAAGCCGCGTGGGACATGGGCGCATGGGCGCGCACCGACAAAATGGTATTGAGCAACAACACCCCCTGCCCCGTCCAGTCGGTCAGTTCCCCGTGTGTGGGAATCGGCAAACCTAAATCGGCATGGATCTCTTTATAAATGTTCTGCAACGACGGGGGCGTGTCCACGCCCTTTCGCACCGAGAAGCACAGCCCGTGCGCCTGTCCGTCATTGTGGTAGGGGTCCTGCCCCAGTATCACGGCGCGCACATCCCTGTAGGCGGTCGAGCGCAGGGCGTTGAATACCAGTTCGGGCGGCGGAAAACAGGTGTATTTCCGATATTCGACGTTGAGTTGTTGGATGATGCGGGAGAAATAGTCGCTCTCCAGTTCCCCGCGCAATATTTCGTCCCAATCGTTGCCAAAGCGCACCATGATACTTGTTTCCTTTCTTGACAGGAATGAATTTCTTTACTATAATTTTCTTATAAAATATAGCAAAAGTCAAGGAGATTTACCATGAATTCATTTCGATTGTGCAATCCGACGCACATTGAGTTTGGTGTAGATGCCTGCGACAAGGCGGGGCATCTGTGTGCGCAGGCGGGTGCTAGGCGTGTACTGCTTCATTTCGGCGGCAACCATGCCCGCCGTGTCGGTTTGGTGGAGCGGGTGCGCAAGTCCCTCAATTTAGCGGGAATTACCGTGTTTGAGTTGGGCGGTGTTCAGCCCAATCCCCGAGTGGAACTGTGCCGCATGGGTATTGAGATCTGCCGTCGGGAGCGCATCGACTTTATTCTGGCTTTGGGCGGCGGCAGTGTCATTGACAGCGCCAAGTGCATCGCCCTTGGCACGATGTATGACGGCGATGTGTGGAACTATTTTGACCGTATTGAGCGTGAAGTAGGTCCCGTGTTGCCGCTGGGCGCCATTGTTACCATGCCCGCCAGCGCCAGCGAAAACAACAACTGCATGGTCATCAACAACGAGGCGCGCGCCCGCAAAAAGAGTTTTGCCCATAACAGTCTCTTCCCCAAGTTTGCCATTCTTGACCCTGCCCTGACCGTGACCATTCCCCCCTATCAGACGGCGGCGGGCAGTGTCGATATCCTCTCGCATCTGACCACCTTTTACTTTACCGATCTGGCTGAGAATGACATTGTCTACAATCAGATCGAGGCGGTGTCCCGTGCGGTGGTCAAGCACGCCCCCATCGCCATTTCTCAGCCCGACAATCTTGAGTCCCGTGCCCAGATCATGTGGGCAGCCACCATTGGTTTTAACGGAATGCTGTCGGTGGGATGCAAGGCCGACTGGGCGGGACACACCATTGAGCATGAATTTGGCGGTCTCTACGATATTACCCACGGCGCGGGGCTGGCCATCGTCACCTTGGGCTGGCTGCGTTTCATGAAAGAGGAAGCGAAAGATAAAATTTTGCGCTATATCCGGACTGTTTTTGATGTGGATACCGACGATGTCGATACCGCCATCCGGACTTTGGAAGACTATTTTGTGTCGCTGGGGATGCCGGTGCGCTTCTCGCAGGTCAATATCGGTAACGAGTCCTTTGGTGAAATTGCGGTGCGACTGGAGCGAGAAAACGGCGTCTACGGCTCGATCAAGCCGATCGACAAGAACGGCACGCTGGAGATTTTGAATCTGTGCTTATAAGCGATTGGCTGAAAATCGAATACGGCGAAAAACTCTACAAGATTTATCTGCACAGTGGCTGTGGGTGTCCCGGCCGCTGTGCTTTTTGCGCTCAAGGGGGTTCTTCCGTATCCCCCGATGCCGCCCTGCCCCTTGAGGAACAGTACAAACAAGCGGTAGCCGCCGTTTCCCGTAAATATAGGAACGGTTCTTATATTGCCTATTTTGGCAGTTATACCAACACCTACGGGGATGTGGCAAGGCTGGAAGCGCTGTATCGGCAGGCGCTGGAACTGGACGGGGTGAAAATTCTGTCGATTGCCACCCGTCCCGACTGTTTGGGGGCGGAAATGCTGGATATGCTGGCACGGTTGCGCAAACTTGCGCCCGTTTGGGTGGAATTGGGGCTGCAAACCGCCAATGAGCAGGCGGCGGCACGGTTCGGGCGCGGGTACGGCAATGACTGCTACATACAAGCGGCGCGGGAGTTACGCAAGCGAGGGATTGCGGTGATCACCCATTGTATATTAGGACTGCCCGACGATGCCGATTTTGCCCCGACCGCCGCAATATTAAATGCCTATAGCGACGGGGTCAAATTTACCCAGTTGTATCGGGTAAAGGGATCGGCGTGGGAACACTCCGACATTCCTACCCTATCCTTAGAAAACTACACCGAGAGGCTTAGGCAAGCGATCGGGATGCTGGACGAGAAGATCGTGCTGCATCGGCTGACGGGCGACCCGCCGCAAGATGCCCTGATTGCCCCTCTTTGGTGCAAAGATAAGCGTAAGGCTAATAACTACATCCGACAGAAAATGGCCATGACGGCGCAGAAACAGGAAGCGAGGGCGTAACCCAAACGGCGTATGCCGTCCCGGTCGCCCGAAGCGGGTTTCAAGCCGAGAGGAGGAGCAAGGAAGTG